>NZ_JAMYKT010000022.1:0-2500 GCF_040317515.1 Mesorhizobium sp. M1428 | reverse complement strand
GGTGCTAACGTCCGTCGTGAAAAGGGAAACAACCCTGACCTACAGCTAAGGTCCCCAAGTTATGGCTAAGTGGGAAAGGATGTGAGGATCCCAAAACAACCAGGATGTTGGCTTAGAAGCAGCCATCATTTAAAGAAAGCGTAACAGCTCACTGGTCTAAATAAGGGTCTTTGCGCCGAAAATGTAACGGGGCTAAAGCCATACACCGAAGCTTAGGGTTTGCAGCAATGCAAGCGGTAGCGGAGCGTTCTGTAAGCTGATGAAGCCATACCCGTGAGGGGTGGTGGAGGTATCAGAAGTGCGAATGCTGACATGAGTAACGTAAGGGGAGTGAGAGACTCCCCCGCCGAAAGTCCAAGGGTTCCTGCTTAAAGCTAATCTGAGCAGGGTTAGCCGGCCCCTAAGTCGAGGCAGAAATGCGTAGACGATGGGAACCACGTTAATATTCGTGGGCCTGGAGGAAGTGACGGATCATTGAGGTAGTCCAATCTTATCGGATTGAAAGGGCTGCTGCGTGGTTCCAGGAAATAGCTCCTCCTTATAGACCGTACCCGAAACCGACACTGGTGGACTGGTAGAGTATACCAAGGCGCTTGAGAGAACTATGCTGAAGGAACTCGGCAAATTGCACGCGTAACTTCGGAAGAAGCGTGACCCTTTCATGCGCAAGCATGGGAGGGTGGCACAGACCAGGGGGTAGCGACTGTTTATCAAAAACACAGGGCTCTGCGAAGTCGCAAGACGACGTATAGGGTCTGACGCCTGCCCGGTGCTGGAAGGTTAAGAGGAGGGGTGCAAGCTCTGAATCGAAGCCCCAGTAAACGGCGGCCGTAACTATAACGGTCCTAAGGTAGCGAAATTCCTTGTCGGGTAAGTTCCGACCTGCACGAATGGCGTAACGACTTCCCCGCTGTCTCCAGCATAGACTCAGTGAAATTGAATTCCCCGTGAAGATGCGGGGTTCCTGCGGTTAGACGGAAAGACCCCGTGCACCTTTACTATAGCTTTACATTGGCATTCGTAGTGGCATGTGTAGGATAGGTGGTAGGCTTTGAAACCTGGGCGCCAGCTCAGGTGGAGCCACCCTTGAAATACCACCCTTATCACTATGGATGTCTAACCGCGGCCCGTTATCCGGGTCCGGGACAATGTATGGTGGGTAGTTTGACTGGGGCGGTCGCCTCCTAAAGAGTAACGGAGGCGCGCGATGGTGGGCTCAGAACGGTCGGAAATCGTTCGCTGAGTGCAATGGCATAAGCCTGCCTGACTGCGAGACTGACAAGTCGAGCAGAGACGAAAGTCGGTCATAGTGATCCGGTGGTCCCGCGTGGAAGGGCCATCGCTCAACGGATAAAAGGTACGCCGGGGATAACAGGCTGATGACCCCCAAGAGTCCATATCGACGGGGTTGTTTGGCACCTCGATGTCGACTCATCGCATCCTGGGGCTGGAGCAGGTCCCAAGGGTATGGCTGTTCGCCATTTAAAGCGGTACGTGAGTTGGGTTCAGAACGTCGTGAGACAGTTCGGTCCCTATCTGCCGTGGGTGTAGGAATATTGAAAGGATCTGTCCCTAGTACGAGAGGACCGGGATGGACGGATCTCTGGTGGACCTGTTGTGGCGCCAGCCGCATAGCAGGGTAGCTATATCCGGACGGGATAACCGCTGAAGGCATCTAAGCGGGAAACCCACCTTAAAACGAGTATTCCCTGAGAACCGTGGAAGACGACCACGTTGATAGGCCGGGTGTGGAAGAGCGGCAACGCTTGAAGCTTACCGGTACTAATAGTTCGATCGGCTTGATCGTTCTCATTCCTAATGTCCATCGTGAACACGATGGATGGCACAGAAAACAGCTTCTCGAGCAACGTGCGTTTTGCCGACCTGGTGGTTATGGCGGAGCGGCTGCACCCGATCCCATTCCGAACTCGGCCGTGAAACGCTCCAGCGCTGATGGTACTTCGTCTCAAGACGCGGGAGAGTAGGTCGCTGCCAGGTCTGCCAAGCGCACGTTGTTTAATCTTCTCCTTACGAACAGGCCCGCCAACGGGACTCCGGGCCGCGAAAGCGGCCCTTTCATTTGGCGGAAGCTTGAATCCGGTGAGCCAAGGCTTACCTTTAGGGTTGACGCGGGGTGGAGCAGCCCGGTAGCTCGTCAGGCTCATAACCTGAAGGTCACAGGTTCAAATCCTGTCCCCGCAACCAAATTCGAAAACGGCCCGCCTTGTGCGGGCCGTTTTCGTATGCGCTGAAGTACGGCAACAGGACACTTAGCATTCCGCGGCCAATCTTTCGCGTATGTGTTCCGATCCACCTCTCATCCGTCGGGCGAATGGCCGATCGGGATTTACGACGCGCCAAAAGGGCGCGCTGCCGTGTTGACTGATATGCACCAAGTGCCGCCGCACAGTCACTGTGACCTTGCCCCTCTGATCTAATCCGGTTTGAAGTTCGTTCTGGCCATCGAGAGGACCAGGACATGAAACGCAGCCGCTTCTCT
>NZ_JAMYKT010000021.1:0-91932 GCF_040317515.1 Mesorhizobium sp. M1428 | reverse complement strand
AACGGCCGCCCCGGCCCCCCGGGGACCGCGGGCGCCGGGCCGGGTCGGGGCCCCCAACCCACCCCGGGGGCCGGCCGCCCCCACACCCCCACTCTGACCCGCTTCGCGGGCAGATGAGCGTCAGGCTGCGGTTTCGGGGCCGTCTCGATAGAGCAGGGAGTGATCAACAGTGCGGGCCACGGCTGCGGAGTACCGGCGGATTTCCATATCGACTTGACGACAAGGGATGCCGATGGCGCGAAGCTGGGCCCGGAGGCTTTTGACGTGCTCGCTCCAGAATTTGCGGCCGGCGATATAGTCGAGGGAGCAAAGCTCATGCGCGGTTGCCCTGACCATAATGGCGCGGCGGTCGACCGGGAACGTCACCACTTGGCCTGGCTTCTTCGGTGCTTGCTTGAAAAGGTCCAGTTGCGTCATGCGTCACCCGAGCAAGATATGGCTGTAATAGCGGGACCACTGTGGCCCCACATTCGGGAGGTCGGCACCGGAAGGCATGCGAGACCACTATGGTCCGGCAGACTGGCGCCACCATGCGAGACCACTGTGGTCCTCACGGCCCGTCCTCCCTCATGGCAATTCCGGGGGCAAATGTCTTCGGTAGCGACAGGCGAAGGGTCCGGACTTCGATGATGCCGCCACCTGGCAGCTTGTGCCGACGTCGTGTTCCGATGAACAGGCCGAGCCCCTCATACAAGCCGATCTCACGCGAGATGGTCTTGATAGAGCAGCCCCCGCCCATCTTGGAGAATTCCAGATTGGTGCCGCTGATCGTGCCTGTCTTCATGTTGAGATGCTGGCGGACGAAGGCCAACAGGCGGAAGCTGATATTTTCGGCATGCACGATCTGCAGAGCGCAATGGTGCCAGTCGGCGAATGCCTCCTCGCACTCTTTGACGGTCTTGCCCCACCCCATATGGGCCGAGCCGGACGTGCAACGCGGGATCCGCTTGCGCTTGCCGGTCCAGCGCGGATTGTTCGGGTCGGTGCCAGGGATGAACGTCGACGGCTGAACGGTCATGCGCGAGCCCGGCGCAGGTTCGCCTCTTTGCAGACCTCGCAGGCCTCGGCGATAGTCAAGCCGAAGCGCTGACGCAACAGCGGGATCGGCCGCCCGATACGGTCGCGCGGGTGCTGTGACAGCCACTGGGTGGCTTTCTCGATCGCCTCGGAATGTTCGTTGTCACAGCCCGTCATGCTGCTTTCGGGCACGAGCGCGCTCCCAGGCGACGAGGTCGGAATCGAGGAAATAGCGCCGGCGGTTGATCACCATCGGCCTAGGGAAGGCGAGGGCGTCATCGGCAAGCCAGCGCCATAACGTCATGTCGGTAATATTGTAACGGCCAAGAACCTGCTTGGCAGTTACGTAGTTTCCGGGATTTTCCATCAGTGTTAGGCCCTGTGTTGCTACAGTGCCTAACTATTTATTGGGATGAGGCAGCCTCTTCACCGTGGACTTTTTCAGTCGGGTTCGAACGGGTCGAGGTCCACGTCGCCGAAGGGCTCGAACTTTGCCGGATGCCTGCCTTCTTCAGCAGCTTCGGCTTGGCGAGCCCTATCGTCGTGCTCTCTTATCACCGGCCGAATATGATCCTGTACCAATTGCAGCAGCGTTTTGGGTGCCGGTCTTTGGTCGCCCAGCGGGACTTTCAAGCAACAATCGATGAACCTGATTAGCGGATTCGACGGATTTGGATTTCGCCGCGGCAGTCCTAGCGATGGATCAACATAATCATGCCAAACTTGGCAGAAGTCGTAGATCATCTCCTGCAAATCCGTTGGGAGTCGCGAGGTGGTTGACGGCGGGCGCGTCCAATGCAGTTTCCATCGCGCTTTGTCCCACGACATCAGATCCCCAAATTCGGCGGATATGTCGCAACGGACATCCCATAAGCTTCTTATCTTCCAATTGTTTGATCGATCGAAATGCCCGTCCGGCTCCGGGCATTCGGCATTTGGGCCTTCGCCCTGAAGCCAGGCGTAGGCTTCGCCTTCGGTTCGAAATGCCCAAAGGTCGTCCTCGTCATGGAAGGACCATGATTTTATTAAGATGGACGCCAACGCCCGGTCGATATGTTCGAGCGCCCGGGACAAGCGATCATATTCTGCCGAATAAGATTCTGACCAACCATCAAGGAATCGCTCGATCGCGAGCTCTATGAGCTCGATCATATTGTCTTCTTCCGCTCGCAGGAGCTGCTTAACAAACTTTGTGTGAGCGAAAATCTCCGAACGGTCTAGGGTTACTCGACGCTCGTTCATTTCGCGGTCGCTTTCAATGTCACGACGTTCGCTGCTGGCCCGTCGTCGACCAGCGCCGACAGGTAATCCGCCCAGGCGTTCATCGCTCGCCGCTTCTCGTCCTTGAATTCATGCCGTTGGTAGACGCCGACGATGCCGGCGAACGTTCCAGAGACATGGTTCAGGACTTTCTCGATCACCGGCAAATTGATGTTCAACCCGGCCAGGCGTGACGCAACTGTGCGGCGTAAGTCGTGGAGTGTCCAATGGGGGATTGCCTTGACGGCTGCAAGGTCCTCTCCGCGCTCGCTGGCCGCCTCGCGAAGGATTTCCAGCATCTTCGCTTCGACGCGCTCCTTGGCCCTGCTGTAGCCCGATACGGGCGTCTCGCCGGTAGTGGTGAACAAGAAGCCTCTCTTCCCGATCTTCGGCAGGCCTTCGATGATTCCCACTGCCAGCTTGGACAGGGGAACGGTGTGCTCGCTCCCGTTCTTGGCGCGGCCGCCGGGCAGCGTCCAAAGCGGATCGGCGCCGAGAGTAAGCTCCTTGCTGATCAATGCGCCGACCTCTTCCCGACGCTGGCCGGTGACGAGTAACAACCGGAACATCGGCCCGAACGGGTACTCGAGCGTTTCCGTCGCTTTCCAGAACAGGCGCAGTTCGTCGTCGGAAAGGA
The DNA here is from genome assembly GCF_040317515.1 of Mesorhizobium sp. M1428. NCBI lineage: Bacteria > Pseudomonadati > Pseudomonadota > Alphaproteobacteria > Hyphomicrobiales > Phyllobacteriaceae > Mesorhizobium > Mesorhizobium sp. M1428. The sequence continues at coordinate 89,018 of NZ_JAMYKT010000021.1, read as the reverse complement.
TCCGATCGCGCGACTTCTCAGCCGTCGGCATCTTCACCCCGACACAGGGCGAAGTCGTGATGACGTCGCGATCGATGAGCCATGAGAAGAACTTGCGGACGGAGGCAAACACCCGGTTCGCGGTCACCGGCGAGCCGCGGTCAATAATGCCATCCAGAAGATCGAGCACGTCACGCTTAGTGATGTCCTTGACGCTGCGATCGCCCCAGAAAGGCTTGCCGTCTCGGTCGTAAATCTCGACTTTGAACTGGCGCTCGACCTCGGCCCATGAGCGATTGCGCGGCTTCGCATAGCGCTCGATGAATGACGCGCCGAGCGCGCGCACCGTGTCCTTGTCAGGCTCGGCCGCAACCGCCTGCAGGGCCTTGGAGAGCTTCTTGGCCTGCGATGGGTCTTTGCCCTCGGCAATCCCTCGGAGCGCCCTCCTGGCCGCGCTGCGAGCCTCAGTGAGCGTCATCGGCACACCGAAGGGCAGTTCGCCTCCAGCCGGCTCGGCACGCTCGGTAAGCACCGGCCCAATGGTCAGTTTCTTGGGTACACCGGCGAACCGGTAGCGCAGCGCCCACGACTTCACCCCGCTGGGTTGGATGATCAGGTAAAGGCCCGGCAGGGCCGCATCGGGCCTTTCAATGCGTTTGTTCGGGTTCGGCTTCGCGGATTCCACCGATCCCACCGTAAGCACCTTCGATTTTGCCATTTTCTCGCCCCGGGTAACAAGGGGTAACATGATTTGCCTGTTAGGATGCGTTACCCTGCAATACTAACATTAAGCATAGATACGGCATATTTCCATGCGGCACTAGCGGTTGTGGCATTGAAGAGGTTTTGATCTGTTAGGCGGTGGAGGCGGGGATAATTTGAATGGCATTCAAGAGGTCGTCGGTTCGATTCCGATTGGCTCCACCAGTTCTCTCCGCGAAAATCGCAGAACGGCCGCCCGTACCGGGCTGGCCGCCGCCTATCGCGGAACTTAGCTGAGACATAAACAAGTATGATTGGCCGCCCGGCTTGGGCTCGCCGCTCCATTCAAAAGTAGTGAGCCCGCGCCCGGTCAGTGCATTTTTCCGGCCGCAGTTTGAACCGTGAGCACCGGGTCTGGACCAGGCAGCGGGCTGAAATGACCGCTGAGCAAAACTCCGTTACTTGTTGCAGTTCTGCATATCCGACGTCATAGCCCCGCTGGGGGTGTTGTTGTCGGCATCGTTGCCCGCCGTATCCTTGCAGCGGTCCTCCATGCCGTTTGCCTGCGGCGTGGCGTTCGTTGCGTTCGGATCGATCGTGTTCGGGGTAGTTGCGGTGTTGCCGCCGGAAGTGCCTGTGTTGACGCCGGTATTGCCATCGGTGCCACCGGTCCCGGAACCCATCGATTGTGCCATGGCAGATGTGGCCAGGCCGATAGCAAGTATGGATGCAGAGAGAATTTTCATCATCTTGGTGTCTCCATTGAGTTGCATCGCTCTATCGCGATCTATACCAACGACAGTTTTTTCGAGATGTTCCGTTGGGTAGAAATATTGATCGATACAATCACTATGGATCTTTGTTGCTCGTCGTTTCATGAATGCGGCTGCGAAATTCCTGCCGCATAGCGGCAATTTTCGTCTGGAACCAAATCGAGCATGCCGCGTTGTTGCGCTTGCGGGGAGTTGTGTCGGCCGCCGGGGACAGTTTCACCAGGACATTCAGGAAATCCGTGAGCTGGGAGGGGCGCTGTGAGCGTGCTTGCATCCACAAGACAATTGGATCATCGTCAAATACTGAACGCGCTGAAGGCTTTTCGGAGCGGTGATTTCTCCGTTCGCATCGACAATGTCTATGCCGGCCTCGATTCCGAGATCGCCGATACCTTCAACGAAATCGTAGAACTCAACGACCAGGTCACGCGCGAGTTCGAACGCCTCAGCAAGGTCGTCGGCAAGGATGGCCGGATCGGCGAACGCGGCCGTGTCCGCAACGCCACCGGCAGCTGGGAATCGAGCGTCCGTTCCGTCAACGATCTGATTGAGGACATGGTTCAGCCGACGGCCGAAGTGGCGCGCGTCATCGGCGCGGTCGCCAAGGGCGACCTGTCGCAGACGATGATGGTCGAAATCGATGGCCGGCCGTTGCGCGGCGAATTCCTGCGCATCGGCAAGATCGTCAACACCATGGTCGGGCAACTGGCCTCCTTCGCCTCGGAAGTGACGCGCGTGGCGCGCGAGGTCGGTACCGAAGGCAAGCTCGGCGGCCAGGCCCGCGTGAAAGGTGTGGCCGGGACCTGGAAGGACCTGACCGACAACGTCAACGCCATGGCGACGAACCTGACCGGGCAGGTGCGCAACATCGCCGAGGTGACGACCGCCGTCGCCTCCGGCGACCTGTCGAAGAAGATCACCGTCGATGTGAAGGGCGAAATCCTCGAGCTCAAGAACACCATCAACACGATGGTCGACCAGCTCAATTCCTTCGCCTCCGAGGTGACACGCGTCGCGCGCGAGGTCGGTACAGAAGGCAAGCTCGGCGGCCAGGCGCGCGTCGAAGGTGTCGGCGGCACCTGGAAGGACCTGACCGACAACGTCAACCTGATGGCCGAAAACTTGACCGGCCAGGTGCGCAACATCGCCGAGGTGACCACGGCTGTGGCGCTTGGCGACCTGTCGAAAAAAATCACGGTCGACGTCAAGGGCGAGATCCTCGAGCTGAAGTCGACCATCAACACCATGGTCGACCAGCTGAACTCATTTGCCGGCGAAGTGACGCGCGTCGCCCGCGAAGTCGGCACTGAGGGCAAGCTCGGCGGCCAGGCTCAGGTGCGCGGCGTTGCCGGCACCTGGAAGGACTTGACCGACAACGTCAATTCGATGGCCGAGAACCTGACCGGCCAGGTCCGCAACATCGCCGAGGTGACGACCGCCGTCGCTTCGGGCGACTTGTCGAAGAAGATCACCGTCGCCGTGCAAGGCGAAATCCTCGAGCTCAAGGACACCATCAACACGATGGTCGACCAGCTCAATTCCTTCGCTTCGGAAGTGACGCGCGTTGCGCGCGAGGTCGGCACCGAGGGCAAGCTCGGCGGCCAGGCCGAGGTGAAGGGCGTCGGCGGCACCTGGAAGGACCTGACCGACAACGTCAACCTGATGGCCGCCAACCTGACCGGCCAGGTCCGCAACATCGCCGAGGTGACGACCGCCGTTGCCCGCGGCGACCTGTCCAAGAAGATCACCGTCGACGTCAAGGGCGAAATTCTGGAGCTCAAGGATACCGTCAACACGATGGTCGACCAGCTCAATTCCTTCGCCTCGGAAGTGACGCGTGTGGCGCGCGAAGTGGGGTCGGAAGGCAAGCTCGGCGGCCAGGCGCATGTCGAGGGCGTCGGCGGCACCTGGAAGGACCTGACCGACAACGTCAACGCCATGGCCGGCAATCTGACCGTGCAATTGCGCGACGTCTCCAAGGTGGCGACGGCAATTGCGACCGGCGACCTGACCCAGAAGATCACCGTCGATGCATTGGGCGAGATCCTGCAGATCAAGGACGTCATCAACACGATGGTCGACCAGCTCAATTCCTTCGCCTCCGAGGTGACGCGCGTGGCGCGCGAGGTCGGTTCGGACGGCAAGCTCGGCGGCCAGGCACAGGTGCGCGGCGTTGCCGGCACCTGGAAGGACCTGACCGACAACGTCAATGCGATGGCCGCCAACCTGACCGGCCAGGTCCGCAACATCGCCGAGGTGACGACGGCAGTGGCGCTGGGCGACCTGTCGAAGAAGATCACCGTCGATGTGCGCGGCGAGATTCTCGAGCTCAAGGACACCATCAATACGATGGTCGACCAGCTCAATTCCTTTGCCTCGGAGGTGACGCGTGTGGCCCGCGAGGTCGGCACCGAAGGCAAGCTTGGCGGTCAGGCGCAGGTGCGCGGCGTTGCCGGCACCTGGAAGGATCTGACCGACAATGTGAATTCAATGGCCGAGAACCTGACCGGCCAGGTCCGCAACATCGCCGAGGTGACGACGGCTGTGGCGCGCGGCGACCTGTCGAAGAAGATCACCGTCGACGTCAAGGGCGAGATCCTGGAGCTGAAATCGACCATCAACACCATGGTCGACCAGCTGAACTCCTTTGCCGGCGAAGTGACGCGTGTCGCCCGTGAGGTCGGCACCGAGGGCAAGCTCGGCGGTCAGGCGCGAGTTGAGGGCGTTGCCGGCACCTGGAAGGACCTGACCGACAACGTCAACCTGATGGCGACGAACCTGACCAACCAGGTGCGCGGCATCGCCGAGGTCGTGACCGCGGTCGCGCAAGGCAATCTCAAGCGCAAGCTGACGGTCGATGCCAAGGGCGAGATCGCCTCGCTCGCCGACACCATCAACGGCATGATCGAAACGCTGGCGACCTTCGCCGACCAGGTGACCAACGTCGCCCGCGAAGTGGGCATCGAAGGCAAGCTCGGCGGTCAGGCCCGCGTGCCCGGCGCTGCCGGCCTTTGGCGCGACCTGACCGACAACGTCAATCAGCTCGCCGCCAACCTGACTACCCAGGTGCGCGCCATCGCCGAGGTGTCGACGGCGGTGACCAAGGGCGATCTGACCCGCTCGATCAGCGTCCAGGCCTCCGGCGAGGTGGCGGCGCTGAAAGACAACATCAACGAGATGATCCGCAATCTGAAGGACCAGACGCTGAAGAATGCCGAGCAGGACTGGCTGAAGACCAATCTCGCCCGCTTCTCGCGCATGCTGCAGGGCGAGCGCGACCTGGCCACGGTTTCGCGTCTGATCATGTCCGAACTCGCCCCGCTGGTGAATGCGCAATATGGCGTGTTCTACGTGACCAACCGCGACGAGGATGAATTCTATCTGGAGCTTGCCGCCTCCTATGGCGCCGAAAGCAAGGCGGAGATCAAGCAACGCCTCGATCTGCGCGAAGGCCTTGTCGGGCAAAGTGCCGCCGACAAGCGCGCCATCATGCTGGACAATGTGCCGCCGAATTTCCTGCGCGTCACCTCCGGCCTTGGCAATGCCGCGCCGGCCAACGTGATCATTCTTCCGGCTCTGTTCGAGGACGAGGTGAAGGCCGTCATCGAACTCGCCTCGTTCAGCGAATTCCGCGACACGCACCAGTCGTTCCTCAACCAGCTGATGGAATCCGTCGGCATCGTTCTCAACACCATCGCCGCCACCATGCGCACCGAAGGCCTGCTCAAGCAGTCACAGCTGCTGACCTCGGAGCTGCAGGCGCGTCAGACCGAGCTGACCAAGAAGCAGGAGGAGCTGCACGCCACCAATGAGGAGCTGCAGGAAAAAGCACAGCTGCTCGAGAACGAAAAGAAGCAGGTGGAGAACAAGAACCTCGAAATCGAGATGGCGCGCCGGGCGCTGGAGGAGAAGGCCGAGCAGCTGGCGCTTACCTCGAAATACAAGTCGGAATTCCTCGCCAATATGAGCCACGAACTGCGCACGCCGCTGAACTCGCTGCTCATCCTTTCAAACCTGCTCGCAACCAACCAGCAGGGCAATCTCAACGACAAGCAGGTCGAGTTCGCGCGCACCATCAATTCGGCGGGCACCGACCTTTTGAGCCTCATCAACGACATCCTCGACCTGTCGAAGATCGAATCGGGCACCGTCTCGATCGACATCAACGACATGCCGGTGGTGCATCTTCGCCAGCATATGGAGCGAACCTTCCGGCAACTGGCGACCGACAAGGGACTTGGCTTCACCATCAATGTCGACCCCGAGCTTCCGGAGACCGTCCGCACCGATGAGAAGCGATTGCAGCAAATCGTGCTCAACCTTTTGTCGAACGCGTTCAAATTCACCTCGCAAGGCGAGGTCCGCTTGAATTTCCGGGCCGAAAAGACGGGCCGTCACAACGGTTCGGCGCAACCGATGGAGGCGCTTGCGATCGTGGTCACCGATACCGGCATCGGTATTCCGCAGGACAAGCAGAAGCTGATCTTCGAGGCCTTCCAGCAGGCCGACGGCACCACTAGCCGCAAATATGGCGGCACCGGGCTTGGGCTCTCGATCAGCCGGGAGATTGCCCGGCTGCTCGGCGGCGAATTGCGGGTCGAGAGCACGCCGGGCAAGGGTTCGACGTTCACGCTGGTCATTCCATTCGACGGACCCCGGATGGCCTTGGCCCCGCAAGCGGCGTTGCTGCCGGCGATGGAAGTGGCCGCCACGACATCGCAGCCGAGCCCGCCGTCTTCCGAATTGCTCGATGACCGCGACACGATCTCGCCGGAAGATCGGGTTGTGCTGATCGTCGAGGACGACCCGACCTTCGGCGGTTTGCTGCTCGGCCTCGCGCGTTCGGCCGGGCTGAAAGGCGTCCTGTCGACCGCCGGCTCCGGCACGCTGGCTTTGGCCCGCAAGCTGGTTCCCGACGCGATCACGCTCGATCTCGGACTGTCGGATATCGACGGCTGGGTGTTGTTCGATCTGCTTCGCCATGACCCGAAAACCAAGGACATTCCCGTCCATGTCATCTCGGGCGCCGAAGACATCGAGGTGCTTGCCCGCAAGGGTGCCTCCAGCATTTCAACCAAGCCCGTGTCGTCGGACGAACTGATGAAGGTCTTCCAGGACATTCACTCCAGAAAGCTCCGCGTCCAGAGCCGCGTTCTGGTTGCCGATCCCGATCCCGAGCGCCGCCTTTCGCTGATCGACGCGATCCGCGACGGCGTCACCTCGGTTACGGCGATCGGCCGCGTCGCCGCGAATGCGGACGACATCGGCATCGCAAACTATGATGCCGTTGTGCTCGGCTTTGGCCGCTCGGCCAGGGACAACGCCCAGATGCTGGACGAGATTGCCGTCCTGTTCGGACAATCGGTGTCGCGGCTGCTGTTCTTTGCGCCTCATCCGGAAGCGCTGCAACAGTCGCTCGCCTTGCATCCGGCATTGGCGGATGTTCCGCGGGCGGAGAATTTCGCGCAGCTGGCCCTCCTGATGTCCGCGACACTCCCCGGGCGAGGCCACGAAAACGATGGTGCGGCAGCCGAACAGCCGGACAAGTTCGACCTGGCCGGCGCAAAGGTCCTCATCGTCGACGACGACATCCGCAACATCTATTCGCTTACCAGCGTTCTCGAGACCTATGACATCCAGGTGCTGCATGCGGAGCGCGGCCGGGAAGGTATCGCGCTTCTGGAGCAGAGCCCAGACATCGATGCCGCACTGATCGACATCATGATGCCGGAGATGGATGGCTACGAGACGATGCGGCAGATCCGCGGCATGCCGACGATCGCCCATATCCCGTTGATCTCGGTCACCGCCAAGGCAATGAAGGGCGACCGGCAGAAGTGCCTCGATGCCGGCGCCTCCGACTACATCGCCAAGCCTGTCGACCTCGATCTGCTGCTGGCATTGCTGCGTGTCTGGATCGGCCGCTCGCGATCCCGTGTCCATGGTCCGGAAAAGACGCTGATGGCAGTGAACTGACGGCCGCTCGATGCAGAAACTGTCGAGAAACGGAGCAAGGAAGCTGGAGGTCATGGCGCCGGCAGCGGGGCCGGCAAAGGCGCGCATCCTGGCGGTGGATGACGACGAGCGCAATCTGCTGGCGATCGGTGAGGTTCTGGCCCCGATCGGTGAAGTCGTCTGCGTGCAGTCGGGCGAAGAGGCGTTGCGCGCACTGCTGAAGGAGGATTTCGCCGTCATCCTGCTGGATGTGCTGATGCCGCGGCTGGACGGCTACGAGACCGCGGGATTGATCCGCCAGCGCGAGCAATCCAGGCGAACGCCGATAATTTTTCTCACCGCCATCAACAAGGAAGACGCCCACATGCTGCGCGGCTATGACGCCGGCGCGGTGGATTACGTGTTCAAGCCCTTCGACCCGGCCATGCTGCGCTCCAAGGTCGCCGTGTTCGTCGAGCTTCATGAGAAGACGCTCGAAATCCAGCAAAAGGCGGCTGCCGAGCAACGGCTGCTGGCCCAGGCACTGCAGGCGCAGCAGGAAAAGCTCGAGGCCGAGCGAGCGCTGCGCAGCGCCCAGGAGCGGCAGCATGCCATTTTGAGCTCTCTTCCGGTCTGCTTCCACGCAAGGGCGGCGGAGCCGCCGTTCGGCGCCAGCTTTGTCACCGAAGGGGTCGAACGCCTGACCGGCTTTCCTGCCGAACGACTGACCGCCGATCCAGACTTCGGCCTGAGCCGGGTTCATCCCGACGATCTGCCGAGGGTGAGGCAAGCCCTGCTCAACGCCAAGGCCGCCGGCTCCTACACCTGCGAATTCCGCTGGCAATGCGCCGACGGCAACTACCGGATTTTCCTCGACCAGGGCGTCCTGTCGAACGGCTCCGACGGCCAAAAGCCCGAGATCCTCGGCACGTTGCTGGATATTACCGAGCGGCGCGAGCTTGAGAACCAACTGCTGCAGTCGCAGCGCCTCGACGCGATCGGCAAGCTTACCGGCGGCCTGGCACATGATTTCAACAATCTGCTTGCCGCAATTCTCAGCGGATTGGGATTGCTCGAGCGCCACGCCGAGTTCGATGGACAGACCAGGCAGGTTCTGGAACTGACACGCCGGTCGGCAAAACAGGGCGCCGAGCTCGTCAACCGCATGCTTGCGTTCTCGCGTCGCCAGACACTGAGGCCGGAGGCCGTGCGCCTCGCCGCGCTCGGCGATACCATGAACGGATTGGTAGCCCCGGTCCTGGGCGGCCTGATCCGTTTCGATTGGCGTGTCGACGACACCGTGTGGCCGGCGCATGTCGATGCCAGCCAGCTGGAGCTGGCGCTGATGAACCTGGTCTTCAACGCGCGCGATGCTATGCCGTCCGGCGGCACCATAATCGTGGAGGCGCAAAATCGAACGCTGGGCAGTGCAGCCGAGGATATTTCGGCGGGCGACTATGTCGTGGTCACCGTCAAGGACACGGGGTCGGGCATACCGGCTGACATTCTCGCCAAGGTCGTCGAACCGTTCTTCACCACAAAACCGGTCGGCAAAGGCACTGGCCTCGGTCTGAGCACGGTGCATGGTTTCGTCAAGCAATCGGGCGGCACGCTTCGCATTGAAAGCACCGTCGGCAGTGGAACATCCGTCCAGCTCTGGCTGCCGCGTTCAATCGAGCGCCCGGTCGAAATCGCCGACAAATCCGATGCCGACGACAGCGTCGTGAATGCCGGCGAGGACTATCCATCGGTCCTGCTGATCGACGACAGTAATGTACTGCGGGAACTGACGGCGCAATCGCTTCGCCAACACGGCTTTGCGGTGACCTGTGCCGGGGGCGGTGCGGAGGCGCTGGCGATGATCGAGCGGGCGCCATACGATTTCGATGTCATTGTCACCGATTTTGCCATGCCGCTCGTCTCGGGCCTCGAGGTCATTCGGTTCGCCCGCAATCTGCGGGCCGATTGGCCGGCGGTGATGATAACGGGATATGCTGATGCCGACGCCATAGCCGACCGGCCCCCCGACGTGCCGCTGCTCGGCAAACCGCTGCGCGAAAAGGACCTGATGGAGAGCATTCTTGCAGCCGCCCCGCGCGCCGGCTCGCAGAGGGCCAAGCAGGCCCAGCCGGTGACGAAGCGGACCATTCGAACCTGACGTACAGGTTGTCGTTGGATAGGTCGTTAGCTGCGTTAGGATCGGAGGAAAGACTGATGGCGACAGCGGACTGGCCTCTTCCTGAACGCTTCACCTTTCAAGGGAACTCGATCGCCTGGGGCGCGATGGGCGAGGGCTCACCCGCGGTATTGCTGCATGGCACGCCTTTCTCATCGTCGGCATGGCGTAGAATTGCGCCTTTGCTCGGCCAACAGAGGCGAATCTATTCCTTTGACATGCTCGGCTATGGTCGATCCGACAAACCCGACAGCGACGTGTCCCGTGGCATGCAGAACGAACTTTTCGCGGCCCTTTACGATCATTGGGGCCTGCGTAACCCCGATATCGTTGCGCATGATCTCGGCGGCTCAACAGCGTTGCGCGGTCATTTGCTCAACGGGCTCGACTACCGGTCGCTGGTTCTGATCGATCCGGTCGCAATCAGCCCGCAAGGCTCACCACTTGTTCAGGCCGCCAAGAAACACGAGACGGTCTTTTCCGGCCTCCCGCACTACATTCACGAAGCGATCCTGCGCGCCTACATCGGCGGCGCCGTAGCGAATGCGCTACGCGAGGAAGAGATGGCGCTTTACCTCGCGCCGTGGCTGGGAGCCGAAGGCCAAAAAGCCTTCTGGCGCCAGGTCGCTCAGATGGATGACAAATACTCGCAAGAGGTCGAGTGGCGATACGGTGAGATTCGTTGCCCCGTTGCCATCCTGTGGGGCGAGGACGACCAGTGGATTTCCATCGCCGACGGTCGCGAGCTCGCGCGCCGCATTTCGAGCGCTTCCTTCCACGTCGTGCCGAACGCGAAGCATCTTATGCAGGAGGACGCGCCGGAAGCGATCATGGCGACAGTGCTTGGCTTCTGGCGAGACCTGGAGGAGCGGGCAAATGCCCACAAAAAATCGGCTTCGGCCGCTCGATCTCCACCGCGTCAATGACCGCGTCGGGCGCCTCTATCCGGTAGCCGATGCGAAGGACAGGAATCCACTCCTTAGTGGCAGTCTTGAATCGAAACGGTACGTTTCGTATCGTTGACCTGGCAGCATCCAGCCTGTGCGCAACACCGAGCGCCGGCCATGGCGCGCTCGACTGGCTGTGATGCGGTTGATAAGCCTCTCCGCAAGGAGAGTCGAAGACATGACCGTTGCGATCGAGATGGGCCAGACGAGCGCAGGCGCCCCGGCGGCGCTGGATCTTGAGGAGCTGCTGGCGACGCGCCTTCTGGTGCAGGGCAATTCCGGCTCCGGCAAATCCCATCTGCTGCGCCGGCTCCTGGAGCAGAGTGCGCCCTGGGTGCAGCAAACCATCATCGACCCCGAAGGCGACTTCGTAACGCTGGGCGACCGGTTTGGCCATCTGGTTATCGATGCCGAGGAGCATACCGAGCGCGGCCTGCAGAGCGCCGGCGAGCGGGCGCGCATCCACCGCGTCTCCACGGTGCTCAATCTCGAGGGGCTCGACGCCGAGAACCAGATGCGCCGCGCCGCCGCCTTCCTCGGCGGGCTGTTCGAGGTCGCCCGCGACCACTGGTACCCGATGCTGGTGGTGGTCGACGAGGCGCAGCTGTTCGCGCCGGCAGTGGCCGGCGAGGTTTCGGACGAGGCGCGCAAGCTCTCGCTCGGCGCCATGACCAATTTGATGTGCCGTGGCCGCAAGCGCGGGCTGGCCGGCATCATCGCCACCCAGCGGATGGCCAAGCTCGCCAAGAACGTCGCCGCCGAGGCTTCCAATTTCCTCATGGGCCGGACCTTTCTCGATATCGACATGGCGCGCGCTGCCGACCTTCTCGGCATGGAGCGGCGCCAGGCGGAGGCCTTTCGCGACCTCGAACGCGGACAGTTCATGGCGCTCGGCCCGGCGCTGTCGCGCCGTCCGCTCGGCTTGCGCATCGGCCCGACCGATACAAGTCCGCGCAATGCGACCCCGCGCCTGATGCCGCTGCCGGAAGCGGCGTTGGAGGATGCCCGCGCGATCATCCTGGCGGCCCCGCCGCCGGAAACTGTCCGGCCGCAGCGCCGGTCGTCACCGGACCTGCTCGATCAGCTGATGGCGGCAAAATCGGCGGCGCTGGAAATTCGCCCTGAACCGGTGGAGCCGCCGATCAGCGCCGAGGATCTGGCGGAGCGGCGCGAGCGCGTCGACCGGGTGCTGCGCGCCGTGCTGGCGCAGCCCGATGCCGGCTTCCGCGTCATCGGCGTGCTCTATCAGGAGTTCGTGGTCCGCTGCCGTATCGAGGGCCTCGCCTCGGTCGTGCCGGACTTGGCCGAATTCCGCCGCATGCTGACGCGCGCCCGCGCCGGCCTCGGCTCCGACATGGCAGGCGACGCCGCCTGGCAGGACGTCTCGGCGCGCGCCTCGCTGCTGCCCGAGGATATGCAAGGCGTCTTCATGATGATCGCCCGCGCCGCCAAGGAGGGCTGGCCCTGCCCGAGCGACGCGGCGATCGCCCGTGCCTACGGCTCGCACTCGCTACGCCGCGCCCGGCGCCTGCTGACCTACATCGAGGAGCAGGGGCTGATCGTGTGCCAGCTCGACGGCGTTGGACGGCGGACTGTGACGCTGGTGGAACTGGCCTGGGCGACCGCCCCGGGCGATCCTAATGCGGGAGAGGTGGATCAGGGGAGTGCGGTGGGGTGAGGCGGCGGCCGAGCGCGGTCTTCATCATACGACGGCGATTGGCGCGACGCAGAGCCGCTATTGTAAGTTGTTCGACGCTACAGCACTCCCTCCTGCCGACGGCGCTTTACATATCTTCTAAACTACCAGCGGGTCGGTTTGCCAATGAAGAGATCAGCCTCAATCAACTGACGAAGACAAGAAATACGGCAGGACTGTAGCGCAAATATCCTCCGAACCTACGCTACCTCCGCCGATTACCCCTTCGGTTCATTCTGTTGACATCTCCTGCTTCTGGAGAGATGGTAAGATACTACGCGGCGGCCCTTTCCGAAGAGTTTATTCTGCAGCTTTATCAAAGGATTTTGGCAATGCGTTTGTCTCGATCGCGCCGACTTCTGGCCATCGCTTTGACGGCAATCGCAGCCGTTCCCTCTTATGGACATGCCGAGGACAAGCTGCTGACGGAAGCGGTGCAGTTCAACGGTACGATCCTGTATCTCTCCACCAAGGTGCCTGGCCTGATCTTCGGCGCCGTACGCAACGGCGAGACGGCCTTGGCCGGTTTCGGCAAGATTGCCGACGGGAGTGAAAAGGTGCCCGACGGCGACACAATGTTCCGCATCGCGTCCGTGAGCAAAGTGTTCTGCGGCAGTGTGCTTTCCTCGCTGGCGATCGACGGCAAGGTACAGCTCACCGACCGGCTGCAGGATCGCCTTGGCTGGGACCTCACGCTCCCGGAGAAAGATGGCCGCGCCCTCCGCCTGATCGATCTCGTCACGCAAGCTTCCGGCCTTCCGCGGGAGGTGCCAGTGGCCGAGGCGCCCCCCTCCGACCCCTTCTCTACGAACACCAAAGAGGCGCAGATTGCCGCGCTCAAGGACAATCCGCTGCTGTTCGCGCCGGGCACCGCCGTTCTCTATTCGAACTTCGGATACGACCTCCTCGGAGCGGCGCTCGCGAATGTCTCTGGAAAGCCGTATGCCGAGGTCCTTCGGGAGCGTGTCCTCGAACCTCTCGGCATGAAAGACACGGTTTTCAGCCCAAGACCGGAGGACGAGCCGCGCCTGATGCAGGGCCATGACTTCGACGGCAGCCCCATGCCAATCGTGCCGACGAGCACAGCCATGGAGTGCGCCGGTGGATTGTACTCGACGGCGGCCGACCTGCTGCGCTGGATGAACTGGCATGTCGACAACAAGCCTTCCGCGGCCGACGCCGAGTTGCGCCTTTTGAACCACGCGGCTTTTTTGTACCGGGACGGGCTCGCGTCGGTGGTGGGGCTGGATGACGGCGGCCCGATGGACGCCATGGGTCTCGGATGGGTCATCATGCTCCCCAACGAGCATCGCCCGCTCATCCTCCAGAAGAGCGGCGGCCTGCAAGGGATGTTTCTCTATGTTGCGATTGCACCGACACGCGGCGTCGGCGCTTTCTTCGTCATGAACGAATTCAATGCCGCCGGCTTCATGGCTGGGGTCAAGACGACGAACGATCTCGTCGCAGAGATCGCTCCACGCTGATTTTCGCGCTGATCGGGAGGACGTGCGCGATGATTGACGCTGTGAAGGGGCCTGACGGACGGCATGTTTCGCGGCAAGGCAAGCGCGACATCGGCTATTTCCGGCCGACCGCTTAGCCTCCCGAGGACGACCTTTGCCGGCGCCGACCGCTTCATCGCTGCTCACGGCCTGCTCAAACGGCGGCCAAGGTTCTGCCTCTCGCCTCTTGGCATCCCGCTTTCGTAGCCGACCGCGAATGCCGCGCTGCTCGCAGTCCCGACACCATCAGCCGCCTCTTGGCGCAGCCCGATGCCGGCTTCCGGTCATCGGCGTGCTCTATCAGGAGTTCGTGGTCCGCTGCCGCATCGAGGGCTTGGCCTCGGTCGTGCCGGAGTTCCGCCGCATGCTGACGCGCGCCCGCGCCGGCTTGGGCTCCGACATGGCCGGCGACGACGCCTGGCAGGACGCCTCGGCGCGCGCTTCGCTGCTGCCCGAGGATATGCAAGGCGTGTTCATGATGATCGCCCGCGCCGCCAAGGAGGGCTGGCCCTGCCCGAGCGACGCCGCGATCGCCCGCGCCTACGGCTCGCACTCGCTGCGCCGCGCCCGGCGCCTGTTGACCTACATCGAGGAGCAGGGGCTGATCGTGTGCCAGCTCGACGGCGTTGGACGGCGGACGGTGACGCTGGTGGAACTGGCCTGGGCGACGGCGCCGGGGGATTCGAATGCGGCGGAGGTGGAGCAGGGGAGCTTGGTGGGGTGAAGGCTGATGCGTTTTGGGCGAAAGCTGACATTGCTCAACATTAGCAAAGCACCAGAGCGGTCATCGCCAAACCATTACTCATACGTCGCGTTTGGGCCGTGAGCCGACTGTCAGCTTCTAGGCTGAAGTCATCAGCAAATGGACGTTCCGCTGGCGACCTCATTGCGGACCTAAACAGAACAAACAATCTCTATTGGCGGATGGTTCAAAGCCTAGCAGTCTGGCATCGCGTTGCTCGCCAACAGTGACGATCCGACCTCTCCGTCGAGCGCAAAACGCTGGCAGCGCTCGCCGTGGGACTCATCGATTAGGCTCTCGATATGTTTGAAGCCGAGCTTCGCCAATATTCGCAGCGACGCGAAATTGCGCGCCGCCGCCTCGGCCGTCACCTGTTCAAGCGCCAGAGTTTCAAAGGCGTAGCGGAGGACTTCGCGCGCCGCCTCGCTGCCCAGTCCGTGCCCCCAATGCGCACGCGCCAGCACAAATCCCAATGCGGCTGCCTTGGCGTCGGTTGCGCCGAAGGACAGGGTTATCGTCCCGATCGCGTCCGATACTCCTGCTTGGTCTACGGACCACTGGATCGCCTTGCCGTCAGCGAACCGCTGACGCGAACGGGCGAACCACCGTTCGCCTGCCCTTATGTCGTCACGAACGGGATCGCCGGCAAGGGACGCGGATTCGACATCCATCGCGCGCGCAAACCATGCTGGGATATCCCGTTCGCTCGGCGCCCGAAGCACGAGCCTTGGTGTCGTGAGCTTGGGAAATCGGACTGCTTCCATGGGGCATTTTCGACCTGAGGCGGCGCCAACGCAACGGCCCTGGCAGGCCGCTAATCACCAATGACAGCCCCTTGGTAGTGTGCCGTCTTCAGGTCGCAGCCCAATCGCTGAGACCTATCTATCGACCAGCCGGGCATACTGCCGTGTGCTCATCGGCGCCTCGGAGAGCCTTGCGTCCGAAACCAACCATCCAACCACGATCAGCCCGTGAGGCGCGCACGAAACAAGGTGCAGCCGTCCGCCAGGCGCGACCTGGAGATATCCCGGAATCCAGCCTCGGTCATCCACGCTCGATACTGACCTTCAGTGTACGATTCGCCGTGGCCATAGAGGTTCAAGAAGGTGATATTCAGAAAGACACCCTCAGGCGGGCCGAGGCGGTCGTCATCGACGACACCCCACCCCGCAATTGCGATCTCGCCTCCCGGTGTGAGGCAACGCGCCGCGTTCAGGATCGAACTGCGCGCCTGGTCAGGCGGAAGGACCTGGACGACGGCCTTCAGGATCGCCAGATCGTGCCGACCGATCGATGGCGCGACAGTTATGTCCCCCTCTTCGACAACCACGTCGTCGGCACCGTATTCTGACAGGATATCTGGCGCGACCGCCGCGACCGCTGGCAGTTCCATCAATGTCGCCGCAATCTGCGGCTGCCGCTCGCGAAGTCCGACGAGAATGGTCCCGGAGCCCCCGCCGATGTCGATCACGGAACCGATCGCCGAGAGGTCTATCTCCCGGGCCAGATGTCGGCCGAAGATCACCCCGCCCGGTGCGAGCATGCGGCTGAAGGCCGCCGCCGCTGCGGGCCCTGCTTCAGAAAAGTCGTGCAGCGCAGCCGGCCGGTTCTGTCGCAGCGACTCTGCGGTCAGCAAGTCGGCTCCCCAGAGCTCGCGCAGGAGCGCATGATCGCCGCCGCGATAGGTCGGCTTGGACGCGTCGAGGAAGGCCGCCGCTTCGGCTCCGTTGCGAAATTGACCATCCTTGACTTCGAGGAGACCGATGCTGGCGAGCGCGTAGAGGAGCCGCGACAGACGATCGGGCTCGACTTTGAGCGCGGCCCCCAGGCTGTCAGCAGTCACCGCGCTGCCACCGAGCCGGGTGAAGATGCCCAGGTCCAGCCCGGCTCGAAGCGCTAAGGCGGGGGGCACCGCTGCGATCAGCTTGTCGATCCGAGCAGAATCCACCATGTCGCCCCCCTTCCGCGACCGAATTTGAAGCAGCTCCCATAGATTAGAACTTCCGTTCTCCGGAAAGTGAAGACAAAATCATTATTTCGAGCGACCGACACGATGACGTAACGGATACTCCTGGCAAAGCTGAACGTCAGCTTCTGAGAATGTCTATCGCCGCCTCGAACGGCCGACATCGGCGCAAAGCTGTCATGCGCGGCTCCGCTTTGGGTCAAAAGCAGCCGTCGCCTCAGCCCTTCCCCTATCTCTCCTCCACAATCCGCAATACGCCGACGTCACGAACAGCACGATCAGCCCAAACAATATCCTTCTCGCCCCCTCCGGCAAGCACGATGGTCAGCAGCGTCGTCAGCACGGTGAGGATCACGCCGGACAGCCGCCCGCGACTCTGGCCCGTCGCTCCCAATGCCTCGGGCGGCGCGCCGGCTTTGTTTCCGTGAATCTCGCCATGCCGCATTGCACAATCGCCTCGCCTGCGCAAAATGCGGCATGATCCGCAAATCCCTCACTGTCCTGGTGATCGATGAAAACCACATCCGCGCTTCCATCATCGAAGCAGGGTTGCGGGAGGCCGGGCATCAGCAGGTCACGGTCATCCACGATGTCGCCGGCATAGCGCGGCGGATCGCCGAGATCGAACCCGATGTGATCGTCATCGATCTCGAAAATCCCAACCGCGACATGCTCGAAAACATGTTCCAGCTGTCGCGCGTGGTGAAGCGGCCGATTGCCATGTTCGTCGACCGCTCGGACCAGGCGTCGATCGAAGCTGCGGTGGAAGCCGGGGTGTCGGCCTATGTCGTCGACGGCTTGCGCCAGGAGCGCGTCAAGCCGATCCTCGACATGGCGATCAGCCGCTTCAACGCGTTTTCGCGCATGGCGCGCGAACTGGAAGAAGCCCGCAGCGAATTGGAAAGCCGCAAGGTGATCGATCGCGCCAAGGGCATATTGATGAAGTCGCGCGGCCTGTCGGAGGACGCGGCCTATACGCTGCTGCGCAAGACCGCCATGAACCAGAACCGCAAGATCGCCGAAATCGCCCAGAGCCTGGTGACGGCGGCAGGCCTGCTGGATCCCGAGGAGAGTTGAGAATGGCGGCCGAGCACCGGATCAATGCTGGCTTCATGCCGCTCTTCGACAGCGCTGTCCTTGTCGCGGCGAAAGAAATTGGCTTCGCCCTGCGCGAAGGCGTCGACCTGACGCTCAACCGGGAAACGTCGTGGGCCAACATCCGCGACCGCATCGCCATCGGCCATTTCGATCTGGCGCACATGCTGGGGCCGATGCCGATCGCCTGCAATCTGGGGCTGAC
The DNA here is from genome assembly GCF_040317515.1 of Mesorhizobium sp. M1428. Lineage (NCBI taxonomy): Bacteria > Pseudomonadati > Pseudomonadota > Alphaproteobacteria > Hyphomicrobiales > Phyllobacteriaceae > Mesorhizobium > Mesorhizobium sp. M1428. The sequence continues at coordinate 71,301 of NZ_JAMYKT010000021.1, read as the reverse complement.
GCCGCTCGCCTCCGACACGGTCGTGCCGTTCTCGCTCGGCCTCGGCGGCAATTGCGTCACCGTTTCGAACGCCGTCTGGGCGGGCATGGCCGCGCACGGCGCCTTACCCGACCTCGATCCGGCGCGGGCCGGCAAGGCCTTGGGAGCGCTGATCCGTGAACGGGCGAATGCCGGCGGCGATCCGCTTCGCTTTGCCGTCGTCCATCCGCATTCCGGGCACAATTACGAACTGCGCTACTGGCTCGCCGCCTGCGGCATCGACCCGTCGCATGAGATTGAAATCGTCATCGTGCCGCCGCCTTTTATGGCGGATGCGCTCGCCGCCGGCAGGATCGACGGCTACTGCGTCGGCGAACCCTGGAACAGTGCTGCGGTCGTCGCCGGCACCGGCCGCATCGCCACGGTCAAGGCGGCAATCTGGAAGACCAGCCCGGAGAAAGTCGTCGGCGTGCGCAAGGCATGGGCCGAAAAACAGCCGGACGCGCTTTCGGCCCTGCTGCGCGCGCTGCATCATGCGGCGCGCTGGTGCCAGGACCCGGCAAACCGCGGCGAACTTGCGGCCCTGATGGCGCAGCCGGCTTTCCTTGGCCTGGCGCCGGCGCTGCAGATGCCGATCCTCAGCGGCCATCTTGCGCTCGGCGGCGGCGCCGAACTCAGCGTCGGCGACTTCTTTCTGCCCTTCGACAAGGCGGCGAACTTCCCGTGGAAGAGCCATGCGCTGTGGTTCTACACGCAGATGGTGCGTTGGGGGCAGGTCAAGCACAGCGCCGCCAATATGGCGCTGGCACGCGAGACCTATCGGCCCGACCTCTATCGCGCGGCGCTGAAGCCGCTCGGCGTCGCTCTGCCGGGTGCCAATTCCAAGGTCGAGGGGGCGCTTACGGTTGCCACTCCGGTCGGCTCGGCCGGTGCCAGCCTGGTGCTCGGTCCCGACGGCTTCTTCGATGGCCAGATCTTCGATCCCGACGAGATCGACGCCTACATTGCCGGCCAGAAATTGGCGCGCGCCGAAGCCTGATCATTTCCGCGGCATTCTTGTGCGCTGCACAAAAAATGTGCGTGCAAATGCGCTAATGAACAATCCTTGGCTTGCTCGCCCAGCGGGCCGGCGCGCCGACGATTGTGGCATGGCATTGATCTCATTGATGTTTGTCATCCATTCCGAAACTGGCACGGTTCCTGCTTTGCAATAGGCAGACTCTTCTCGGGTCACGGAATACGCGTCCAATGGCGGGCGCTACAGGCAAAGCTGCCGCTCAGGTCAACACGCGATCCCGGATGGACGGACGCGCGCGGCCTGGCCGGCAGCTTTTTTGTTTTCACGCAATCGACGGCGCCGATCCCAAGCCGCGCCCAACCGGAGATGACGATGACGAAACGCATCAAGAGCCATTCCGCCCAAACGGCGATCAGCCGCCGGGATTTCCTGAGGATCAGCGCGGCTACCGCGGCAACGCTGGCGGCGGCGCGTGCGCTGCTGCCCTCCGGCGCCTATGCGGCTACCGCCGTACCGGAAGTCACGGGCGCCAAGCTCGGCTTCATTGCGCTGACCGATGCGGCGCCGTTGATGATCGCCAAGGAAAAGGGCCTGTTCGAGAAATTCGGCATGCCCGATGTCGAGGTGCTCAAGCAGGCCTCGTGGGGCGCAACGCGGGATAATCTGGTGCTCGGCGGCGACGCCAACGGCATTGACGGCGCCCATATCCTGACGCCGATGCCCTATCTGATGCACACCGGCAAGGTGACGCAGAACAAGCAGCCGCTGCCGATGGCGATCGTGGCGCGGCTCAACTACGACTGCCAGGGCATTTCCGTCGCCCAGGAATATGCCGCCACCGGCGTCGGCCTCGATGCCTCCAAGCTGAAGGAAGCCTTCGCCGCCAAGAAGGCAGCAGGCAAGGAGGTCAAGGCCGCCATGACCTTCCCGGGCGGAACGCACGATCTCTGGCTGCGCTACTGGCTGGCCGCCGGCGGCATCGATCCCGACAAGGACGTCTCGACCATCGTCGTGCCGCCGCCGCAGATGGTCGCCAACATGAAGGTCGGCAACATGGACGTGTTCTGCGTCGGCGAGCCATGGAACGAGCAGCTCGTCCACCAGGGCGTCGGCTTCACCGCCGCCACCACTGGCGAACTGTGGAAGGGCCATCCGGAAAAGGCGCTCGGCCTGCGCGCCGCCTTCATCGACAAATATCCGAACGCCACCAAGGCGATCCTGATGGCCGTCATGGAGGCCCAGCAATGGTGCGAGGCCAAGGAGAACAAGGACGAGATGGCCGCCATCATCGGCAAGCGGCAGTGGATGAACGTGCCGACCGCCGACATCATCGGCCGCCTCAAGGGCGACATCAACTACGGCAATGGCCGCGTCGCCACCGGCACCGATCTCTACATGAAGTTCTGGCAGGGCGGCGTGTCCTATCCCTTCAAGAGCCACGACAGCTGGTTCCTCGCCGAGAACATCCGCTGGGGCAAGTTCGCGCCGACCACCGACATCAAGGCGCTGGTCGCGCAGGTCAATCGCGAGGATCTGTGGCGCGAGGCGGCCAAAGATCTTGGTGTCGCCGCGGCCGATATTCCGGCGTCTTCGTCGCGCGGCACCGAAACCTTCTTCGACGGCAAGATCTTCGATCCGGAGAACCCGTCGGCCTATCTCGACAGTCTAAAGATCAAGGTGTCGGCCTGAGCCTGACATAGACGCGCGGGGCAGGCGGTGACAGCGCCGCCTGCCTTGCACGTGCCGCCAAGGAGTTTTTCGAAACAATGTCTATCCAAGCCATCGAGGACAGCAAGGTGAAGCCGTTCCCCGCGCCGGCCAAGCCCGCCGAAATCATCGCTTTCACCGCCAGGGCGCGGCGCCGCTTCGACCCGGCCGCGATCGCCGCCAAGCTGGCAAGCACGCTGGTGCCGCCGGTCATTGTCATCACCATCATGCTCGTCGTCTGGCAGGTCGCCTGTTCGTCGCCCACAGCCAGCCTGCCGCCGCCAAGCCAGGTGTGGAACGAAGCCTATGACCTGATCGCCCACCCGTTCTTCGACAATGGCCCGCAGGACATTGGGCTCGCCTGGCGGGTGCTGATGTCGCTGCAGCGCGTCGCCATGGGCTTCGGCCTGGCGGCAATCGTCGGCATCGCGCTCGGCGCGCTCGTCGGCCAGTCGATCTGGGCGATGCGCGGGCTCGATCCGGTCTTCCAGATCCTGCGCACGGTGCCGCCGCTCGCCTGGCTGCCGCTGTCGCTGGCGGCGTTCCGCGATTCCAGCCCGTCGGCGATCTTCGTCATCTTCATCACCTCGATCTGGCCCATCATCATCAACACCGCGGTCGGTGTCCGCAACATCCCCGAGGACTACCGCAACGTCGCCCGTATCCTCCGGCTCAACCAGTTCGAGTTCTTCGTGAAGATCATGGTGCCGGCGGCCGCGCCTTACATCTTCACCGGCTTGCGGATCGGCATCGGCCTGTCGTGGCTGGCCATCGTCGCCGCCGAAATGCTGACCGGCGGCGTCGGCATCGGCTTCTTCATCTGGGACGCGTGGAATTCGTCGCGCCTGCCCGACATCATCGTCGCGCTCGCCTATATCGGCGTCACCGGCTTCTGCCTCGACCGCCTGGTCGCGGCGGTCGGCGCCTTCGTCACCCGCGGCACAACGGCAAAGTGAGGAGAGGGACGATGACGGCCTATCTGAAGCTCGACCACATCGACAAATCCTTCGCCCGCGGCAGCCAGGTCAGTGACGTCCTGAAGGATATTCGGCTGACCATCGACAAGGGCGAATTCGTCTCGATCATCGGCCATTCAGGCTGCGGCAAGTCGACCTTGCTCAACCTGATCGCCGGCCTGACCAAGGTCTCGGCCGGCGCCGTTCTGCTCGAGGACAAGGAGGTCGACAGTCCTGGCCCGGAACGCGCCGTGGTGTTCCAGAACCACAGCCTGCTGCCATGGCTGACCGTCTACGAAAACATCAATTTGGCAGTATCGAAAGTCTTCGGTCACACCAGGAGCCGGGCCGAACGGCATGACTGGATCATGCGCAATCTCGATCTCGTGCAGATGGCACATGCGAAAGACAAGCGCCCAGCGGAGATATCGGGCGGCATGAAGCAGCGCGTCGGCATCGCCCGGGCGCTGGCCATGGAACCGAAGATCCTGCTGCTCGATGAGCCCTTCGGCGCGCTCGACGCGCTGACGCGCGCCCATCTTCAGGACGCGGTGATGGATATCCATTCGAGGCTCGGCTCGACGACGATCATGATCACCCATGATGTCGACGAGGCGGTGCTGTTGTCCGACCGCATCGTGATGATGACCAACGGCCCGGCGGCCACCATCGGCGAGGTTCTTCCCGTGCCGCTGGCCCGGCCGCGCCGGCGCATCGAGCTTTCCTCCGACCGCACCTTCCTGCGCTGCCGCGAGGCGGTGCTGAAATTCCTTTACGAACGCCACCGCTTCGTCGAAGCCGCGGAGTAAGGCAATAACCTGAAAACTCGTCATCTGCATCGGCAATGGGCAACCTACCGCATTGCACAAATATTATGCTGCTGTGCAAGGCATTCTGACTAATCTTTGATCCGCTGCCGAGCTTGGTCAAAAGTCGCGCGGCTGCAGTTCGCATTGATTTCATTCGATAATTCAGAGCGCTGTCGAATTGGCACGCTTCCTGCTTTTCAAAATGTAGGTCCGCAAGGGCCAAGTGACACGGCGTCCAATGGCGGGCGCCACAGGCAAAGCTGCCGCTCAGGTCCACACGCGCCCCCGGAACCCGGACGCGAAGACCTGGCCGGCGGCTTTTTTGTTTTTGACGCAATCGACCGCGCTGGTCCCAAGCGGCGCCCAACCGGAGACGACGATGACGAAACGGATCGGAACTGGCGCGTCCCTCGCGGACTTCACGCGCCGCGATTTTCTGGCCGTCAGCGCGCTGACCGCGATGCCGCGCCGCTGACAGTCGCGAACGAACAGACAAGGGCGGTGCCTCCCACGCCGCAAACCGGAGCCAGAAAATGACCGCAAATCTCCCAGCAGCGCCCAGCCAGGACAGTGCTCCCCGGCAGGCGCTTGTCATGTCCACCATCGCCTTCACCGTCTGCTTCGCGGTGTGGACGATCTTTTCAATCATCGGCGTGCGCATAAAGCAGGAGCTGGGGCTGAACGAGACGGAGTTCGGCCTGCTCGTCGGCACGCCGATCCTCACCGGCTCGCTCGTGCGTATGGTGCTCGGTGTCTGGACCGACCGTTTTGGCGGACGGCTGGTATACACCGCGACCATGCTTGCGGCGGCGGTCGCGACCTTCCTGCTCGCTTTTGCGCACACCTACGGGCAGATGCTGGTCGCTGCGCTAGGCGTTGGGCTCGCCGGCGGTTCCTTCGCCGTCGGTGTCGCCTATGTCTCGCGCTTCTTCCCGGCCGGCAAGCAGGGCACGGCGCTTGGCATTTTCGGTGTCGGCAATGTCGGCGCCGCGGTCACCAAGTTCCTGGCACCGTTCGTGCTTCTCTCCTGGGGCTGGCAGACGGTCGCGCTGATCTGGGCGGCAGCACTCGTCGTCATGGCCGCCGTCTTCTGGTTCACGACCGGCGACGATCCGGTCATCCGCGAGCGCCGCGCCGGCAAGGCAGCGCCCGCGAGAAGCTTCTGGCAGGAATTCGCGCCGCTCAAGAACCTGCAGGTCTGGCGCTTCGCCTTCTATTATTTCTTCGCCTTCGGTGCATTCGTGGCGCTCTCGCTGTGGCTGCCCCGCTACCTGATCGGCGTCTACGGCTTCGGGCTTGCGACCGCCGGCATGATCGGGGCGGCCTATTCAATTCCCGCAAGCATTTTCCGCGCCTATGGCGGCGTGCTTTCCGACCGGATCGGCGCGCGCACCGTGCTCTACTGGACCTTCGCTGTCAGTGCCGCCGCGACTCTCGTTCTGTCTCTCCCCTCGGCAGATTACGTCGTGCGCGGTGTCAGCGGGCCGATCGCCTTCCATTTCGAGGTCGGCCCGCTCGCCTTCATAGCCGTTGCCTGTGTGCTCGGCTTCTTCATGAGCCTTGGCAAGGCTGCCGTCTACAAGCACATCCCGGCTTACTATCCGCAGAGTGTCGGCGCGGTCGGCGGCGTTGTCGGCATGATTGGCGGGCTCGGCGGCTTTATCCTGCCAATCGTCTTCGGCGCGCTCAACGACCTCACCGGCGTCTGGTCGAGCTGCTTCATGCTGCTCTTCGTCATCGTCGCCACCTGCTTTGCCTGGATGCATTTTTCCATCCGGCGGATGGAGCGCACGGCGTCTGACGAAGCGTCAGGCCTTTCCTACGCGGCTGAGTGAGACCGGAGTGGATCAGGACATGACCGAGAAACTCGTTATCATCGGCAACGGCATGGCCCCCGGGCGCATGCTGGAGCACCTCCTGGAAAAGGCGCCTGGGCGCTACCAGGTCACCATCTTCAACGCCGAGCCGCGCGTGAACTACGACCGCATCATGCTGTCGCCGGTTCTGTCGGGCGAAAAGGCCTATGAGGAGATCATCATCCATGGCGACGGCTGGTACATCAAGCACGGCATCACCCTCTACAAGGGCCACAAGATCGTCGCCATCGACCGGCAGGCAAAGACCGTCACCTCCGATCACGGCGTGACCGAGCCCTACGACAAGCTCGTCATCGCCACCGGCTCGGTGCCGTTTATCATTCCGGTGCCAGGCCATGACCTGCCGGGCGTGCTCACGTATCGCGATCTGGACGACGTCCGCGCCATGATGCTGGCCGCCCAGTCGCGGGCCAAGGCTGTGATCATCGGCGGCGGCCTGCTCGGGCTCGAAGCAGCCGCGGGCTTGAACGCTCAAGGTATGGACGTCACCGTGCTGCATGTCATGCCGACGCTGATGGAGCGTCAGCTCGATCCGGCCGCCGGCTATCTCCTGCAGCGCGCAGTCGAGCAGCGCGGCATCAAGGTCATCACCAAGGCCAACACCCAGGCGATCACCGGCAACGGCAAGGTCGAGCGGGTGGAGCTTGCCGACGGCACTATCATTCCGGCAACGCTTGTCGTCATGGCGGTGGGCATCAGGCCGAATGCGGCTTTGGCGAAGGAAGCCGGCATTGCGGTCAATCGCGGCATTGTCGTCGACGCCGGCATGCGCAGCAACGATCCCGAGATCTACGCAATCGGCGAATGCGCCGAGGTCAACGGCCAGGTGTACGGGCTGGTCGCGCCGCTCTACGAGATGGCGCGCGTCGCCGCCAGCCATCTGGCCGGCAATGAGACGGCGGCTTTCGTTCACATGGACACGCCGACCAAGCTCAAGGTCACCGGCATCGAGCTGTTTTCGCTCGGCGACTTCGCCGAGGGCGATGATCGCCAGGAGATCGTGCTGCGCGATGCGGCGGCCGGCGTCTACAAGCGCCTGGTGCTCAAGGATGACCGCATCATCGGCACCGTGCTTTATGGCGAGACAGCGGACGGCGCCTGGTTCAACGACCTCAAGAAGAAGCAGACCGACATATCCGAGATGCGCGACACGCTCATCTTCGGCCAGTCCTACCAGGGAGGCGCCCCCCTGGACCCTATGGCGGCCGTTGCAGCCTTGCCGGATGATGCGGAAATCTGCGGTTGCAACGGCGTATGCAAGGGAAAGATCACCGGCGCGATCACGGCCAAGGGCCTGACCTCGCTCGACGACGTGCGCGCCCACACCAAGGCGTCGGCCTCGTGCGGTTCCTGCACCGGGTTGGTCGAAAAGCTGATGGTGCTGACCATCGGCGACAAATACAACCCTGCGGCGGTCCAGCCGATGTGCAGCTGCACCACGCTTGGCCATGACGAGGTCCGCCGGCTGATCAAGGCCAAGGGCCTGAAGACCATTCCCGCCGTCATGCAGGAACTGGAGTGGAAGACCTCCTGCGGCTGCGCCAAATGCCGGCCGGCGCTCAACTATTATCTCGTCTGCGACTGGCCCGACGAATACGCCGACGACTACCAGTCGCGCTTCATCAACGAGCGCGTCCACGCCAACATCCAGAAGGACGGCACCTATTCGGTGGTGCCGCGCATGTGGGGCGGCGTCACCAACGCCGCCGAATTGCGCGCCATCGCCGACGTCGTCGACAAGTTCGAGATCCCGATGGTCAAGGTCACCGGCGGCCAGCGCATCGACATGCTCGGCATCCGCAAGGAAGACCTGCCGGCGGTATGGGCCGATCTCGGACAGGCTGGCTTCGTCTCCGGCCACGCCTATGCCAAGGGGTTGCGCACGGTGAAGACCTGCGTCGGCTCGGACTGGTGCCGCTTCGGCACGCAGGATTCGACCGGCTTGGGCATCCGTATCGAAAAATTCATGTGGGGCTCGTGGACCCCGGCCAAGGTCAAGATGGCGGTGTCGGGCTGTCCCCGAAACTGTGCCGAGGCGACCTGCAAGGATGTCGGCGTGATCTGCGTCGACAGTGGCTACGAAATCCATTTCGCCGGCGCCGCTGGCCTCGACATCAAGGGCACCGAAGTGCTCGGCCTGGTCAAGACCGAGGACGAGGCGCTGGAGCATATCGTGGCGTTGACGCAGATGTATCGCGAGCAGGGCCGCTATCTCGAGCGTATCTACAAATGGGCCAAGCGCGTCGGCATCGCCGAGATCAAACGCCAGATCATGGACGATGGCGAGAAGCGCAAGGCCTATTTCGACCGCTTCGTCTTTTCCCAGAAATTCGCCCAGGTCGACCCGTGGTCGGAACGTGCTTCCGGCAAGGACAAGCATGAATTCCGGCCGATGGCTTCGGTCGGTTTCGCGCAGGCGGCGGAGTGATCATGATGAACTGGGTATCAATCGGCTCGATGTCAGACATTCCGCGCCGCGGCGCCCGCTGCGTCGCAACGCCTCAAGGCAAGATCGCCGTCTTCCGCACGGCGGACGATCAGGTCTTCGCCATCGAGGACCATTGCCCGCACAAGGGTGGGCCACTCAGCCAGGGCATCGTCCATGGCACGGCGGTGACCTGTCCCTTGCACAATTGGGTGATCTCGCTGGAGACAGGCAACGCGCTCGGCGCGGACGAGGGTGTGGTGCGCACCATTCCGGTCCGGATCGACGGCGAGCGGCTGTTCATTGCGCTGGAAGCGCTGGCCAGCCGCGCGGCGTGAACCATGCAGATTGATGAAGCGCGCGAGGTGAGGACCACCTGCCCCTATTGCGGGGTGGGTTGCGGCGTGCTGGCGAAGGTCGCCGCGGACGGCCAAATTACCGTTCGTGGCGACCCGGACCACCCGGCGAATTTCGGCCGGCTCTGCTCCAAGGGCTCGGCGCTGGCCGAGACCACCGATCTCGAAGGCAGGCTGCTTCATCCGGAAATCCACGGTCGCCGCACCGACTGGGACGAAGCGCTCGACCTTGTCGCTTCGACCTTCTCGCAAACCATTGCTGAGCACGGCCCTGACGCGGTCGCCTTCTACGTCTCCGGCCAGTTGCTGACTGAGGACTATTACGTCGCCAACAAGCTGATGAAAGGCTTCATCGGCTCGGCCAATATCGACACCAATTCGCGCCTGTGCATGGCCTCGTCGGTCGCCGGCCACCGCCGCGCCTTTGGCTCGGACACCGTTCCGGGAAATTACGAGGATCTGGAACTTGCCGACCTGATCGTACTGGTCGGCTCCAATCTCGCCTGGTGCCATCCGGTGCTCTACCAGCGCATTGCCGCCGCCCGGGAAAAGCGGCCCGAGATGAAGGTGGTGCTGATCGACCCACGCCGCACCATGACCTCAGATATCGCTGACATGCATCTGGCGATCGCGCCCGATGGCGATGTAGCTTTGTTCACAGGGCTGCTCGCCTATCTCGGCCAGCACAACGCGCTGGACCGCACCTATATCACGGCGCACACGACCGGCTTCGGGCAAGCCCTTTTCGCCGCCTCGGCGCTCGACCTTGCCGGCATCGCGGCGGCCACGGGCCTCGGCGAGGACGAGCTGGCCCGCTTCTACAGCCTGTTTGCCGCGACGGCGAAGACGGTGACCGTCTACAGCCAGGGCGTGAACCAGTCATCTTCGGGCACTGACAAGGTCAACGCCATCATCAACTGCCATCTGGCCACCGGTCGCATCGGCAAGCCCGGCGCCGGGCCGTTTTCGTTGACCGGCCAGCCCAACGCCATGGGCGGCCGTGAGGTCGGCGGCATGGCCAACATGCTGGCCGCCCACATGGAGATCGAAAACCCCGAGCACCGCAACCGCGTGCAGCGCTTCTGGCATGCCCCAACCGTCGCCGAAAAACCCGGCCTGAAAGCGGTCGAGATGTTCCAAGCGGTGGCCGACGGACGCATCAAGGCGCTGTGGATCATGGCGACCAATCCGGTCGATTCGATGCCGGATGCCGATGCGGTCGAAGCGGCGATCAAGGCCTGCCCGTTTGTTGTGGTGTCGGACGTGCTGGGCGAGACCGACACGGTCCGCCACGCCCATGTCCGGCTGCCGGCCACCGCATGGGGTGAAAAGGATGGCACCGTCACCAATTCGGAGCGCCGCATCTCGCGCCAGCGGGCTTTCTTGGCCACGCCCGGCGAGGCGAGGCCAGATTGGTGGATCATCGCTGAAGTCGCCAAGCTGATGGGCTTTGGCGAGGCGTTTTCGCATGTGTCGCCGGCCGACATCTTCGCCGAGCATGCCGCGTTGTCGGGCTTCGAGAATGACGGGGCACGCGATTTCGACATCGGCGCTTATGCCGGGGTCGATGCAGGGACGTATGAGGAGTTGGCGCCATTCCAATGGCCAGCGCCGAGCCAAGGCACCCCCCTCTGGCCTGCCGGCCATCTCCCCCTCAAGGGGGGAGATCAGCCGCCACCATGGCCTTCGCCAATCGTTACCATCGCTGAAAAGGCGGTGCCGGCAAAACTGCAAATCTCCCCCCTTCAGGGGGAGATGGCCGGCAGGCCAGAGGGGGGTGCCTGGCGCCAGCCGGAGGACAAAAGCACCCGCTTCTTCGCCAACGGCAATTTCTACACGCCCGACGGCAAGGCGCGCTTCATTGCCATCCGCCCAACCGTCGAAACCCGCACTAGCCCGGACTATCCGCTGATACTCAACACCGGCCGCGTCCGCGATCACTGGCACACCATGACGCGCACGGGAAAAAGCCCGCGCTTATCGCAGCACATGGCCGAACCGTTCGTCGAAATCCATCCGGCGAATGCGCAGCACTACGGCATCGGCGATGCCGATATCGTGCGCGTCTCAACCGCGTATGGCGAGGTGCTGGTCCGCGCGCTGGTGACGGTGCGCCAACGCCAAGGCTCTGTATTCGTACCGATGCACTGGACCGATCAGTTCTCCGGCCACGCGCGCGTCGATGCATTGGTAGCGCCGACGACCGATGCGAGTTCAGGCCAGCCGGCCTCGAAGAATGTTGCCGCCCGCATCGAGCGGTTCGCTGCCACGGCCTTCGGCTTCGCCGTGCTTGCCGAACGGCCCGCATCCATCGACGCCGATTACTGGGGCCTCGCCCGCTGCCCCGCCGGCTGGCGGCTTGAAATTGCGCTGCAGGACAGCCGCGACTGGACCGCGTTTGCCGCCTCCCTGTTAGGCATGGAAGGGGAGACGCTCGCCTATCACGACATCGCCGGCGGGCACCATCGCTTCGCCCGTTTCGCGGGCAGTCGGCTGGTCGGCGCGCTCTATCTTGCGCCCACTCCGGTAGCGGTGTCGCGCGGCTGGGCGGTCGAACAACTGGATGCCGACCATGCCGATCGGCAGGCGCGGTTGGCGATTGTCGCCGGCAGGCCTGGTGGCAAGAGCGTCGATCGCGGCGCCATCGTCTGCGCCTGTTTCGGGGTCGGTGCCAACCAGATCGCGGAAGCGGTGCGCGGCGGCTGCACCAGCGTTGCGGCAATTGGCGCCGCCCTTCACGCCGGCACCAATTGCGGCTCCTGTCGCGCCGAGATCAAGACCATTATCGACGGGCGGCGTCTTCAAGCTGCGGAGTGATGCCGAGGAACCCTGCCGCGCCGCTGCACGATGCTTACTAGCAATTTTCAAACCATGGGCTACCAACGTTCTGACTTCGATTCGCTCGGAACGGGAACCTATGAGCAAAGCCCTGACCTCATTCGCGCTGGCCGCCGTGCTGACGGCCTTGCTGATGGCGCTCAGCCTGGCGGTGGCCAGGCATGGCTATCCCTATGGCGCGATCGGCGCCAAGCGTCTGAGCGACGTCGCCGATGCAGGGACGTTCATTCCGCTCGCGGCGGTGTATTTTTTCAGCGCACTGCTGATGATGGTTCTGCCCATCAGGCTCGCCGGCATCGTCCTGACACATGCCGCCAATGCGATCTTCTGGACGGTCATCGTGTTGTTTGCGGTCATCGTTGGATGTCTCGCCGCGAGATTTGCTTTCGGTCAGCGCGATGTGCTCTCGACACTGCTGAACTGGCGGCTCCTGTTTGTCGCAGCCGTCGTCGGATGCCATCTCTTCATCAACGAGCTGCGCCGCAACATCCTGTTGAGAAGCCTGTTCTTCGTCGTCTTCGCCGCGGCGACACTGGCCTGCCTGTTTTGGTCCTTCAGCGTCTGAGTATGTGCGACCGTCGGGCGGACGGCTTAATTCTTGTCGACCGGCTTTGAGCGCATTCGCGAAACGGTCTCACGCTCGGCCCGCTTCGAACGCATCGGCGGCAGGCCGCGGTCGACCAAGTCCATGTCTTCCAGCACCATGTCGCCCATCCGCTTGAAGGCGACGTCGAGCGCACCGGCCCTATGGGCGGAGCGCAGGAACCCCGGCAATGTGCGGACCGGGTGATCCTGGGCCAGCGGTTCCTCAGGAAAAACATCGCTGGCGGCGACGATATGGCCGCTGCGGACAGCATCCATCAGTGCCGGGAAATCGACCACGCCGGCCCGGCTGAGCAGGATGAAAGCGGCTCCCTTGCGCATCCTGGCAAACGCCTCGGCACCAAGGAAACCCTGGTTTTCACTGGTCACCGAAGCGACGACGAAGACGAAATCGCTGTTCGACAGAACGTCGTCGAGAGAGGCCGGCTCGACGCCGTTTTCGATCAGGATCGACGGCGGCAGCCACGGGTCGAAGACTTTTGTCCGCGTGCGAAAGCCCGCCAGCAGCCGCTTGAGCGCACGGCCAAGATCGCCGAAGCCGATGATGCCGACATCCGCACCGGAAAGGAGCCGCGCCGTCTGGTTGCCGTCGCCGCCCCACAGCTCCTCGCCCTGACGAAATGCAAGATCGGCGGCGACGATGCCGCGGGCGAGGTTGAGCGCCATGGCGAGGCCGAGCTCGGCCACCGGTTCGGCAAACACCAGCCCGGTGGTGACGACATGGATGCCGCGCGAAAACAGCGTCTCGTACGGCATGTTGTTGATGAGGTTGCTCTCGACATTGAAGATGCAGCGCAGCGCCTTCATTTTTTCCAGCGTCTCCGGCGCGATCGGCGGTTGGCCGACGATGTAGCGGGTCTCGGCAAGGATATCCGCTGGCAGCGCCGCCACCCCCTCGGGCGACGTTTCGACGATGCGGTATTTCGATCGAAATTTCGCCAGCGCAGCCGGCGTGAAGATTAGGTCGAGTGTCCGCGGTTCGGGTGCGCTGATCACCAGCGGCAAGGCGCTGTCGGACATGATACTTCCTCCCGTGCGATCCGCGTCGCACCACACTAGAATCGTCTTTTCCCGCCCCCCGACACCTATCACATGCCGGTCGAGGAGGAGAAGTTTGCCTTCTTCGGCCTTGCGGTGCGGCGGTCGGTGGTCCAGATAGACGGCGATCGAAGGACGACAAGGAAGACAGCGACATGATCCCGTTTCGAAAGAACCTCATCGATGGCGAGTGGGTAGGCGATGCCGGCTCCCGCAACATCAACCCGTCCAATCTCGACGACGTAGTCGGCGAATATGCGTCGGGGGGCGCCGAGCACGCCCGGCAGGCCATCGCGGCGGCGAAAGCGGCATTTCCGGCATGGTCCCGATCGGGCCTGCTGGCACGCCATGCGGTGCTGAGGAAGGCGTCGGACGAGATCACCGCGCGGAAAGATGAAATCGGCCGGGCGTTGGCACGCGAGGAAGGCAAGACGCTGGTCGAGGGCATCGGCGAGACTGTGCGGGCTGCCCAGATATTTGACTTCTTCGCCGGCGAGACGCTGCGTCTTTCGGGCGAGCTGGTGCCGAGCGTGCGGCCGGGTGTCGGCGTCGAGATCACCCGCGAAGCGGTCGGCGTCGTCGGCATCATCACGCCGTGGAATTTCCCGATCGCCATCCCGGCCTGGAAAATCGCTCCGGCGCTGGCCTACGGCAACACCATCGTCTTCAAGCCGGCGGAACTCGTTCCGGAGAGCGCCTGGACCATTGTCGACATCCTGCACCGCGCCGGGCTGCCCAAGGGCGTGCTCAACCTGGTGATGGGCAAGGGTTCGGTCGTCGGCCAGGCCATGCTCGACAGTCCTGACCTCAACGCCATCACCTTCACCGGCTCTGTCGGTACCGGCAAGCGCGTCGCCGCCGCCAGCGTCGAGCACATGCGCAAGTTCCAGCTCGAAATGGGCGGCAAGAACCCGCTTGTCGTGCTCGACGATGCCGACCTTGCCGTCGCCGTCGACTGCGCCATCAACGGTGCCTACTTCTCGACCGGCCAGCGCTGCACGGCCTCGTCCCGCCTGGTGGTGACGGACGGCATCCATGACCGCTTTGTCGAGGCGCTCAAGGACCGCATGGCCAAGCTGGTCGTCGGCGATGCCCTCGATGCCAAGACCCAGATCGGACCGGTTGTCGACCAGAGCCAGTTGAAACAGGACGAAGACTATATCGCCATCGGCCGTCAGGAAGGCGCGGACCTTGCCTTCGGTGGCGGGCGGCTCGATCGTGAAACCCGCGGTTTCTATTTGCAGCCGGCGCTGTTCACCGAAACCACCAACGCCATGCGCATCTCGCGCGAGGAGATTTTCGGACCGGTCGCCAACGTCATCCGCGTCAAGGATTATGACGAGGCGCTGGCGGTGGCCAACGACACGCCGTTCGGCCTTACCTCCGGCATCTGCACCTCGAGCCTCAAGCATGCCACGCACTTCAAGCGCAATTCGGAAGCCGGCATGGTCATGGTCAACCTGCCGACGGCCGGCGTCGACTTCCACGTGCCTTTTGGCGGGCGCAAGGGATCGAGCTACGGCCCGCGCGAGCAGGGCCGCTATGCCGCAGAGTTCTACACCACGGTGAAGACCGCGTACACGTTTGCCGGCTAAGAAAAGGCGGCAAACCAGCCAGGCAGGCGAGCAAATCGATGGCATCTGAGAATACAGACCTGACCTGGCTCAATCCACCGCCGCACTATGCCTTCGGCAACGATACGGTGCATGTGCGGACCGGCAAGGAGACCGACTTCTGGCGCGAGACGTTCTACGGCTTCTGGCGTGACAATGGCCATTTCCTCTATCGTGAGGTCGAGGGGGATTTCAGCGCCGAAGTCACGGTCAAGGGGCAGTATGAGGTGCTTTACGACCAAGCCGGCCTTATGGTCCGCCTGAGCGAGACGCACTGGATCAAGGCCGGCATCGAATACACCGACGGGCTGATGTATTTTTCCGTCGTCGTCACCAACGATGCCTCCGACTGGTCGCTGGCCAGCATTCCCGCCGACCCCGACGGGGTCAGAATCCGCCTGACCCGCCATGCCGAGACGATCCGCGTCCAGTATCTGGACGCGTCCGACAAGCACTGGAAACCGGTGCGGCTTGCCTATTTCCCGCCGTCGAAAACGGTCGATGTCGGCATGATGTGCTGTTCGCCGCAGCGCGAGGGTTTCGAGGTCACATTCAGCGATTTTTCGATCGGCCCGCCGATCTCGCGAGAGCTTCACGACTGAGGCGCCGCGCTCCGATCGAGCGGTTTCGCCGTCCGGCCTTAGTAGGTCGCCCGGCCGCCGGAGACGTCGAAGACGGCAGCCGTAGTGAACGAGCATTCCTCGGACGCGATCCAGCAAATCAGCGCCGCCACCTCCTCGACCTCGCCGAACCGTGCCATCGGTATTTTGGACAGCATGAAGTCGATGTGCTGCTGGCTCATCTGCTGGAAGATCGCGGTGCGCACGGCCGCCGGCGTGACGCAGTTCACCGTCACCTTGGTCTTGGCCAGTTCCTTGCCGAGCGACTTGGTCATGCCGATCACCGCCGCCTTGGAGGTGCTGTAGGCCGAGGCGTTCGGGTTACCTTCCTTGCCGGCAATCGAGGCGATGTTGACGATCCTGCCGTAATTGCGTTCGAGCATATGCGGGACCAGCGCCTTGTTGCAGAAGAAGACGCCGTTGATGTTGATGTCGATGACCCGGCGCCAATCCTCCACGGAATACTCCCAGGTCGTCATGTTCGGTCCGGTGATGGCAGCACTGGTGACAAGGACATCGACTGCGCCCAACGCTTCGATCGTCTCTCCGGCGGCGGCTTCGACCGCTAGGGGGTCGGCAACGTCGAGGGTCACGCTGTGCAGGCCTGGAACAATGGCCTTGGCCTGCTCGATCTGGGCGGCATCGCGATCCCAGACCGAAACACGCCCGCCTTCGTCGGTAATCCTTTGCGCGACGGCCAGGCCGATGCCTGAGGCGCCGCCGGTGATAACAGCAGATCGTCCGGCAAATCGTCCCGCGAAACTCATCGGCATGTCGCATTCCTCCCAATCGGCGGCGAATGTGAAGTCAACGGCGGACAAGTTCAAGCGCGGACTTGCAGCCTCCGAACAGCTTGTGATGGGCCAGCACCGGGCAATTGAACCGGTAGGCGTTCCTGGCCCAATCGTCTCGTCCGGTATTGGGAGAACGGCTGGAACGACGCGCCCGGTTGGCATCCGGGTGACAGGCGGCGCCGGATGGGTTATATTGCACTGCACAATGCGAGCGCCTGCAGGCGAGCCCCGATCGATCCAATGAATCCGCCCATGAGCGGCCCATGAAATCGGCATTGAGCTGCAAGGACGGAAAACCGCTACCGAGATGAAGATTCCAAAATCTCTGTTGATCGATCCGGACAAGAACACGGCCTATGGCAGCTTTGCCGTTGCCGTCTCGATCTGGGCGTTCTCCTACTCGACCATTTTCGGCCAGGCCATGATCCTGGCCTACTATGCGGTCTGGCTGCCGCTCATCCTGGTCGACTACCGGAAGATATTAAGGCACGCTTCCAGCGCCTGGCTTCCGCTGGCCTTTGCAACCTATGTCTGCTTCTCGGTGTTCTGGTCGGCGGCCCCTGGCACGACGGCAAGGACGGCCGTCCAATATTGCTCCCATATCGCCTGCGCCTACATTGCCGCGCGCACCGTCAGCGTCCGGACTTTGACCATAGGCGCCCTGATCGGGATTTTCGTCGTCCTGCTCTATTCGCTCAAGGTCGCGAGTTATTCCTACGACGTTCTCGATGGCACGTATAATTTCGTCGGCGCATTCAGCTCCAAGAACCAGATCGGCTTTGTCGCATCGCTTGGCATCTATTTCTGCGTTGTCTACCTCGCCTTTCTCAGGCGTGGCCGGATAAGCTTTCTGCTGATCGTACCGATTGTCCTTCTATCGGGCTATCTGCTGGTGGTGTCTCATTCGGCCACTTCCATGGCATCGACCCCGGCGGTTCTCGCTCTGGTCGCCCTGCTTTCCATAGGCAAGCTGCTTTCGCTCCGCCATCGCCGGGTGATTTTCATGATCGGTGCGGGCGGGCTGATCGCCTGCACCGTGATTGCGCTGAATCTCGGGCTGATGGACTTTGTCCTTGGCCTTTTCGGCAAGGATTCAACGCTCACCGGACGAACCTACCTCTGGCAACAGGGCTGGAATGCCGCGCAGCAATCGCCCATACTCGGCGTTGGCTACGCGGCCTATTGGGTCCAGGGCTTCTCCGAGGCCGAGCGGCTGTGGAACGAATTCTACATCGCCGCCCGAAGCGGCTTCCACTTCCACAACACCTACATCGAGACCTTGGTGGAACTCGGCTTCGTCGGGGCGACACTGCTTTCGCTGATCATCCTGCGCACGCTCTGGGGTC
The DNA here is from genome assembly GCF_040317515.1 of Mesorhizobium sp. M1428. Lineage (NCBI taxonomy): Bacteria > Pseudomonadati > Pseudomonadota > Alphaproteobacteria > Hyphomicrobiales > Phyllobacteriaceae > Mesorhizobium > Mesorhizobium sp. M1428. Next base: position 53,322 of record NZ_JAMYKT010000021.1, on the reverse strand, counting down.
ACGTCTCGGCGCTGATATTCAGGACATGGCAAGCCGACTCCGTGATTCTTGCCGGCGTCATGGTGCTTCTGTTCATCCGCTCCTTCGTCGAGGTCGAGACCCTCAACCCCTACATCATGGGTTCGTTCCTGCTGTATTACAGCTACTTCAAGCTGGTGAGGGCGCCGGCCGTCGCTCCTTCCCGGTGGAGCGCCGTGAACCATCTCGAGGAACCGGACGCCGTGCGAGGCTAGCGCGGGCGGATCCAGGCGGTTCGTTGCCCGAAGGCCACTTTGTTTTCTGATCCACAAGATCCCAAACGCAAAAACCCCGCAGACCGCTGCCTGCGGGGTTGGTGCTTCTTCGCTCCGGTCGAAAGAAGCTACTGGATGGCCAGGGGCGCCGGTTTGACCTTGATCACGTCCCCTGGCAGCACTGGTGTGTCTTCATCGGCGGTGATTTCGCTGGTCTTGCCGTCGACCACCCGCACCAGGGAAAATGACAAGGCCGCTGGTTCGTTGTTGCCGTAGAATTGCGGCATGGGGCTGCCCGACAAGGCTTCGGACATCAAGGCCTTTTCCATATTGAGCTTCAGCGTCACCTCGTTGAGATCGGCTTCCGTCTGTTGCCGGTCGGTCGCGAGGCTGGAGTTCTGGGTGTTCTCGAGATCGATAGCGTCCTGGGTGGCCTTGCTGATCGACTGCTTGGCCGTGAGAATCGCCGTTTCGTAATCCAGGATCTGGCCTTCAAGGTCGGCGATGGTTTGCTGCGAGTTCAAAACCCGCGTGTTGACGACCAGGCCCTTTTGCGCCAGCGAGCCGATGCCGTTGAGCTGCTCCTTTGCCAGATCGACCTGCTTCTGCTGGTTGACGATCTTTTTCTGCAGCGAATCGATCTCGCTCTGCAGCAGCGCCTTCAAATCGTCGAGCGCCTGCAAGCGCAGCTTGAGTTTCTTCTGGTCGGCCGCCAGGATCGCCGTCTCATCGGCAACGATACTGGGCAGTTTCGGATCGTCGGCCACCTCTTTCGGCACCGCGAATGTCGGCTTGTCCGCCAGTTCCGCTTCGAGGCGGGCGCGCTTGACGGTTAGCCTGACCAATTGGTCCTGTAGTACGTCGAAATTGCCCTTGGCATTGATCAGGTCGCGGTCGAAGCGCTGCCCGCTCTCCGGGTTCCGCCGGGCTCCGCCGGCAATGCTCATCGCTTTCAGCACGGACAACCCAGGCACACAAGGGTACTGGCCGGGCGATTGCACCTCGCCAGAGATGTAGAATGGCCGGTACTGCGCCATTTCGACGGAAGCCTCCGGCTTGTCGGCCAGAGCGAGCTTGCGCTGCAGTGCCTCGCCGAGCGATGCCGCGATCTCCGAAGTCGTCTTGCCGGATGCGGGCATCTCGCCGACGAAGGGAACCGACAAGGTTCCAGCGGGGCCGACCGTGTATTCTCCATTGATGGCCGACCAGTCACGGAACGTGCCTTCGACGGTCTGCCATTCCGCCACGCGGATGGTCAGCTTGTCCTGTGCTCCAAGCCGATAGTCGTCGGCGAAGGCGAACTGTGGCAGGGCTAGCGACAGCGTCAAGCCGGTCGCCATTGTGAGGCAAGTCGTCAAAAGCCGTACTCGCCGCATGTGTCTGGAGAGAATGCCGGTGCAAAAGATATCGATTATATCTGCTTCCAACTGAGCGTTTCCGATCTGGTTTGCCCCGCCCAATGAGCTGCCGATGCCTGAGTCAGGGGCCTGAGTTCCGGGCCCGAATTCTGGACAGTCGCTCCTCGATGCACGGCCAGCAAGCGGCCGTCAGTAGCAGCCTCGCGACATCCAGACCGCAGGTACGGTCTTGATGATGATGCGGATGTCTTCGAACATCGACCAGTTCTCGACATAGTGCCTGTCGAATGCGACGCGACTGTCATACGAAACATCGTTGCGTCCGCTGACCTGCCAGAGCCCGGTCAGGCCGGGGCGCGATTTCAGGTAATAGACGGCCGAATTGCCATAGATCTCCAGCTCATCGCGCACCACGGGACGAGGCCCGACCAGGCTCATATCCCCCTGCAGGATGTTGATGATCTGCGGCAACTCATCAAGGCTGAGCTTCCTCAGCACCGCTCCGACGCGCGTGATCCGCGGGTCGTTCTTCAACTTGCGGGTCGCTATCCATTCGGCATTGGCCTCCGGATTCGCGGCGAGATAGGCAGCAAGCACCCGCTCGCCGTCTGGAACCATGGTGCGGAACTTGAGGCACGGAAAAATCCGTCCTCCGCGGCCGATCCGGCTGTGACCATAGAAAATCGGCCCGCCATCGGAAAACCTGACAAGCAGCGCTATCATCACAAACAGCGGGCTGAGAGCGACCAGGCCGATCAGCGAACCGGCAATATCGAAGCTGCGTTTGAGCAGGCCGCCGATCGGTGGCGGAAAATCGAGGCCGGCCTGCGAAAAATCCGCATCGGCCGGCTTGGCTACGTCCCTCATGCGTAAACTCCATACGTTGAACGGATGGTTTAGCGCACGATACCAAAAAAATGTTGCAGCGCAACACACAATTTCCCAGTCGGCTGTAATAGTCGCGTCATGAACTGACTAAATAATAAACTCGTCCTGCACAAAATTTCGCCTTTATGTCGCAAAAGAGACAGATTATGGGCAAATTTGGAAAAGCTAGTCCAATTTTGGGGCTGATTTTAGGCGATTCGCTCTTTATACGCTGCTACGGAGCTTTGCCGTCATTTAGAATTTCAAAATATCGACTGATGTCATGATGAAATACTAGTCGATATCATAACTCTTACTAGAGAGAGTCGATATCCGGCAATCGGTGGTGATGCCGACGTGTGCATTGCACCATGGCAGAGTCGATCCCGAGGATTCGTCTAAAATTATTCCGCAGCTGCCCTTGCCGACTATTGCGCGGCTCAATAGAGTTGCAAATTGTTTCTGTCGGACCATGGACAGATTGGGCTAGGCCGGAAGCAACCGGCCAGAAGCGGGCAACCTAAATAAGCTCGCAGAGTTTAAGGGAGGTGCTCGGGGTGGGCTTGTCGACATTTTTTCCCGAGCCGGTTGATGGGCTATCGGGTATGTCACTGCCAAAGTTCATTATCGGAATGTGTTTTGCGCTGGCGATCGTGATCGTCTGGTCCTATTTGGGCGGCGCCTCGCTCGGCACGACGCTGTTTCGCGTCATCGGCTGTGCCATAGTCATCCAACTCGGTTATTTTCTGCTGGTCTTTGCCATGGTCGCCAGAAATGCCCCGACCCCGGCGGACAAGATTCGCGACACAGAACGAAAGCTGAGTTCGAACGAGGCGGCCGAAGGCGAGAAACTCAGTGCCAGGAGGGGCCTTCACTGATTTCGGGCCTGGCCTCCAGCAACGCGCCGCAAGTCGGCATCCCGTTTCTTCAACTCCTCGATGCTTCCGGCCTCAATCAAGCGGCCACTCTCCATTGCCGCGACCTACTCGGCAGTGACCGGCTGGCCAACTGAGCGCGCCATTGGGGCGCGCCATTGGGGGTTGATCCTGAGCGTGTAGGAACGGCTCTGCCAAGCGGCGCATTTCTGGAGCTATCCCGATTGAGGCTCGCCGCCTGCCGAACCGGGCCATGACACCCAGCAAAATGAAAAACTGGACGGCGCCGATGATTTTGGCGATGCTTGCTTCGCACTTGCAGCATAGGCATTTGGGCCGATGCATTTCAGATGGGCGGTGGGGCATTGAGCGGACGGGGCGAGGAAATCCGCAACGACTTCTGCAATCGAGAGGCATTGTCCATGACATCATCCCAGGTCTGCGTGATCATCGCCGCCCGCAATGCGGCGCGGACAATCCCGGCTGCCATCGCATCGGCGTTACGCGAGCCGGAGGTTGCGGAAGTCGTCGTCGTCGACGACGCGTCCACCGACGATACCGCGAAAGTCGCCCACGCGGCCGGCGACGGCACGGGCCGCCTTTCCGTCATCCGCTTCGACGTCAATCGCGGCCCATCCTTTGCCCGCAACGCCGCGATAGCGGGTTCCAGGTCGCCGTTCATCAGCATCCTGGACGCTGATGATTTCTTTTTCGAAGGCAGGTTTCACAGACTGTTCGCCAGCACCGATTGGGACTTCGCTGCAGACAACATCATGCTTGTCAGGGACGACGCGGCAACCGATGTTTCGAAAATCGTCGCTCCACCGTTCTCGCCCGAGCCGGAATTCCTCGACTTCGAGGGTTTCATCGACGCCAACATCTCCAGGCGCCGTGTGCAACGAGCGGAACTGGGCTTCCTCAAGCCAGTGATCAGCCGCGCCTTTCTCGATCGGCATGGGCTGCGCTACGACGAGAAGCTGCGCCTGGGTGAAGACTATGAACTCTATGCGCGCGCGGTTGCCCATGGCGCGCGCTTCAAGGTCATCAAATCCTGCGGCTACGGCGCGATCGTGCGCGCCGATTCGCTGAGCGGACGGCACAAGACCCAGGACCTGAAGCATCTGGCCGATGCCGACCTGGCACTGCTGGCGATCGACAGTTTGCCGGAGGCATCGAAGGCTGCGGTGAGAAGGCACGAGCGGCACATCCGCGACAAATACCGGTTGCGGAAGTTTTTAGACGTGAAGGCTGAGCGTGGGCTGGCGCCGGCCGCGGCCTACGCCTTGGCCGGCCCGTCCAACCTCACAGCCGTCGTCCGCGGCGTCGCCTCCGACAAGCTGGATGCGCTGTTTCGCCGCGCTGGCCTCACCGCGAAGCGTCAGCATGTGCCGCCGCTCCGCTTCCTCATGGCCGGAACCAGCACGGCCGGCGAAAGCTAGGCCCGTCAACGTGCGACGGCGGTAGCTACTACCTTACCCTTCTGTCGGCTCGCACCGTTTCAACGAGATTCATGAGTTTACGATCTAGGTGGTTGCCTATCCGCGCAGGGAATGGCAATCTATGTTGCGGTGCAGCAATTTTGGACGGCCAACCGAACTGGCCCGAGACATCCCCTGTCGGAGGAGCTGGACGATGCGAGAAATGTCTTTTGAATGTGGACGGGCACTAAGGCCGTTCACCAGCTCGACGATGATGGGACGCTGAGTGCATGGCCTCGATCTTTCGCTTCCGATCGAGAGATCCGGCGCGCGACACGCAGACCGACACCTCGCGCCTCGATCGGTTGGCAAAGCTGCTGGACCAGATCGCGGCCGAAGTCGAGGCGGAGAAGAGCGGCCTTGAGAACCGCTACAGGACAACGGCTACCAATGCCGCCTTTCTCGTCGAGGCCATGGAGAACGGAGCAGTCTCCTCTCGCAGGTCTTCCGAAGTCGGCGAACTGACGAGGTCGATCCTGAATTGCGAGCGGCGCATCGCAGCGCTGTCGCGCCAGATGCAGATGATGAAGGATCTCCGTCATTCGCTGGATGAAATCTTCGAGGAGAAGCGGCAGAACCGTCCCGACATAAGGACCGATTTTGTGAAGCCCGCCGATTCCGGCACAGGCTGAGCGAACACCCCGGTTCGGCGCAATGGTTTTAGGCACAACACGGAGCTTGGGAGCGACAGAGGTCAAGATCAGGTTGTTTCGTCACGGTTCGAACGATCGCTTTGGGGGCGCACAGCACAAGGTGAGTTTGATATGAATGCAGATCCTAAAAGCACGTCCGCCCCGGCGACCCGCGGCACCCCGTCCACGCGCCCGATCCCAGGCGAGCTGCGGCGGCTCCGTTCAGACGGCGCGTTTCTGCTGCTCGTTCTCGTCAGCATGGTTGCGGGCCTGGTGCCCGTCCGCGCCCAAGATCTCCCAACCGCGCCGTCCTTTGTCGATGATTTCAACAGCCTCAGTCGCGCGCGCTGGTACATTTCCGACGGCTGGACGAACGGCAAGCATCAGAACTGCACCTGGTCCAAAAGCCTGATCGGGCTTTCCGACGGCATGCTGACGCTCGGTTTCGAGAAGCGCAAGCTGAAGGATCGCGAATTCGCCTGCGCCGAGATCCAGACCAAACAGCGCTTCGGCTACGGCACTTACGAGGCGCGGATGAAGACCGACACGGGCTCCGGCGTCAACGCGGCATTCTTCAGCTTCGTCGGCGATGCCGACAAGCAGCCGCATGATGAGATCGACTTCGAGGTGCTGACCAAGGACACGTCCAAGGTTCAGGTCAACGCCTACATAGCCGGCAAAGGCAAGAACGAGAAACTGGTCGACGTCGCCGGCGGCACCGACAAGGCCTTCAACGACTACGCCTTCGTCTGGGAAAAGGACCGGCTGCGCTGGTACGTCAACGGCAAGCTTGTCCACGAGATCACCGATCCGGCGAAGCTGCCCACCCATTCGCAAAGGATCTATTTCAGCCTGTGGGGCAGCGATACGATGAAGGGCTGGATGGGGCCGTTCTCGGATCCGGGCCGCAAGCTCACCATGCAGGTGGATCGCGTTGCATTCACCGCACTTGGCCAGCCCTGCCAATTCCCGGAATCGCTGGCATGCAACACAAACTAGAAGCGCATCTGAACCGGCCGGGCCGAAGATGGTCCGAAGCCCGAAGCTCGAACAGGCCTGAAGCCTTGAACAGGAATGAAACCGAATGAATTTGACTGTCTTTGGAATCGGCTATGTCGGTCTTGTACAGGCGGCGGTGCTTGCCGAAGTCGGCCATCAGGTGGTCTGTGTCGACATCGATGCAAAAAAGGTCGAGCGGCTCAACCAGGGTCATGTCCCGATCTTCGAGCCGGGGCTCGAAAACATGGTCAAGGAGAACCATGCCGCCGGCCGCATCAAGTTCACCACCGACGCCGCCGCGGCGATCAAGCATGGCCAGATCCAGATGATCGCCGTCGGCACGCCGCCGGGCGAGGATGGTTCGGCCGACCTCAAATATGTGCTGGCCGTCGCCGAGGCCATCGGTCGTGAGATGGACGAGCCCAAGATCGTCGTCGGCAAGTCGACCGTGCCCGTCGGCACCTGCGAAAGGATAAAGGCCAGGATCGCCGCAACGCTGAAGGCGCGCGGGCGCGAGGATCTGGCTTTCGACGTCGCCTCCAATCCGGAATTCCTCAAGGAAGGGTCCGCTGTGAGCGACTGCATGAAACCCGACCGCATCATCGTCGGCACCAGCAACGAGGAGACCGAGGCGGTGATGCGCGAGCTCTACGCGCCGTTCAACCGCAACCACGAAAAGATGATCGTGATGGATGTGCGCAGTGCCGAGTTCACCAAATACGCGGCCAATTGCATGCTGGCGACCAAGATCAGCTTCATGAATGAAATGGCCAACCTGGCCGAGCAACTGGGCGCCGACATCGAGGAGGTCCGCAAGGGCATCGGCAGCGACCCGCGGATCGGCTACCACTTCATCTATCCGGGCCTCGGCTATGGCGGCTCGTGCTTCCCGAAGGATGTGCGTGCCCTGATCAAGACCGCCGAGGCCGTCAAGTTCGACGCCAAGCTGCTGCGTGCCGTCGAGGAGCGCAACAACCAGCAGAAGTCGGTCCTGTTCGAGAAGGTGGACCGCTATTTCAAGGGCAATCTCAAGGGCAAGACATTTGCTCTGTGGGGCCTGGCCTTCAAACCCAATACCGACGACATGCGCGAGGCCCCGGCCCGCACGCTGATGGAAGCGCTCTGGGCCGCCGGTGCCAATGTCCAGGCCTATGATCCGGAGGCGATGCAGGAATGCCAGGCGATCTACGGGCTGCGGGACGACCTGCAACTGTGCGGCACCAAGGAGGCCGCGTTGCGAGGCGCCGACGCGCTCTTGATCGTGACCGAGTGGAAGAGCTTCAGCGCGCCGTCCTTCGATGCGCTGAAGAACGCGCTGACCACGCCCGTCATCTTCGACGGACGCAACCTCTACGACCCCAAGGTCATCGCCCGCCACGGCATCGAATACCACAGCATCGGCAGAATGGCGGCGTGACGCCAGGGCGGTCCAGCAAGGAGCCAGGTTCATGAAAGTTCTGTTTGCAGGCGGCAACGGCTACACGCCCCAGTTCAGCGGTGGCGTTCAGTCGAGCACGCACCATCTGGTCGAGCAGCTGCGCGAGCACGGTCATGACGCCTCGGTTCTGGCGGCGCTGTTCGGTGACGGCATGTTCGGTTTCAAGGCGCGCGCCAAGATGAAACTGCTTCGCCAGCGTGCGGTCATCGACAGCTATCCCGGCTATCCGGTCGTGCGGGCATGGTTTCCCTGGGAGGCGGCCCGCTTCGCGGTCGAACGGCTCGATCCCGATGTCGCCGTCGTGCAGTGCCACAAATCGGTGCCGATCGGAAAGGCGCTGCAGGCGCTCGGCGTGCCACTAGTGGTCTATCTGCGGAACGTCGAATTCCACGAATTGGCCGGCGACCTGCGCGAATTGCATTCGGCGCTTTATATCGCCAATTCCGAATTCACAGCGCGCACCTATAAGGAAAAGTTCGGCATCGATTCGACCGTGATTCCACCGACCATCAATCCCGGGCTCTATAGCACGCCGACCACCGGCGAATTCGTCACGCTGATCAATCCTTACAATGAAAAAGGGTTCGAACTCGCCGTGCGCATCGCCGGCCAATGCCCCGAAATCCCGTTCCTGTTCGTCGAAAGCTGGAAGCTCGACGACGACCACCGGGCGCAGATCGAACAGATCATCGCGCCGCTGCGCAACGTCAGGCTGGAAAGCCGCACCAGCGACATGAAGACCGTCTATGGCCGCACCAAGATCCTGCTGGCGCCCAGCAAATGGGAAGAGGCGTGGGGGCGGGTGGCGTCCGAGGCCCATTGCAGCGGTATTCCGGTCGTCGGGTCCCGCCGCGGCGGCCTGCCGGAAGCGATTGGCGCCGGCGGCGTGGTGCTCGACTACGACGCACCGCTCGACGACTGGGTCGCTGCGGTCAGGCGGCTATGGAGCGACAAGGCCGAGTACGACCGTCTGTCGGCGGCGGCGCAGCTGTTTTCGGAGCGGCCGCAAATGAACCCCGACAGCCAGTTCGCGACTTTTCTCGGCGTTCTCGACCGCGCCAGGCAAGGCGCGCTAGAGCGTGCCGCCTGATGCATTTCGTCCAAAACCATGCATGTCGCGTAAAAGCCAGCCTTCGCGCCTGACCCGAGGGGATGGCTTGGGACAACGACACGCACAACACCAGACGCTTGAAGCGCCTCGCACGGCGGCGACGAGCGTCAGCCCTCATCCGCGCGAGCCGATCGACCGGCCTCGAAAGATCGTCCATTCGATGAAGATTTGCTTCGTAGTTGATAAGTTCCCCTCTTTGTCGGAGACCTTCGTCCTCGACCAGATAGAAGGGTGCCTCGAGCGCGGCATGCAAGTCGGCGTCGTCTGCAACGAGACATCCTTCGGTAAGGACAGCAACATCGACGATCGCCGCTGGCAGGCTCTCCCTGGCAAGGTCGTCTGCTGGTGGGGCGGGCTAGGGCGCTTTCGCCCGACGCTCAGGAGATGGTCGGGCAGGTTCTGGGATAAGCTCTCGACCGCTGTCGACATCGCTTTTGCGCGCAAATTGCAGAACGCCGATGTGATCGTCGCGCATTTCGGCAATAACGGCATGCGCGTCGCCCGCGCCATGAAACGAGGCCGGATTTCCGCTCCGCTGGTGACCATATTCCACGGCCGCGATGTTGGCGAACCGCTGCATGACAAAACGCTCACGCGCTACAAGGTTGTCTTCGACAAGGGCGTGCTCCAGCTGCCGGTGAACGCGTTTTTCCGCGACGCCCTGATCGGCGTCGGCGCACCCTCCGCGCAAGTCATGGTTCACCATATGGGCGTGCGGCCCGGTGAGATCGGCTACCATTGGCGTTCCTGGGACCGGGACACGCTGTCCTTCATCTCGGTCTGCCGGCTGACCGAAAAGAAGGGCATCGAATTCGCCCTTCGCGCCCTCGCCAGCCTGCCGCGGCGCGACTGGGTCTATTCGGTGATTGGCGGCGGCGAATTGTTGGAAGAGTTGAAAAAGCTCGCCGCAAATCTCGGCATTGTCGACCGGGTGACTTTCCTCGGGCCGCGCCCGCACGCCGAGGTCAAGCAGCGCCTGCGCAATGCCCACGTATTCCTCCTGCCCAGCGTTGCCGCGCGAGACGGCGATCTCGAGGGTATTCCGGTGGCGCTGATGGAGGCTATGGCCGCCGGGCTGATCGTGGTCAGCACCTATCACTCGGGCATTCCCGAGCTGATCGAGGATCAGGAGACAGGCTTCCTCGCACCGGAGCGAGATGTCGCGGCGTTGGCCCGCAAGCTTGTCTGGGTGGCCGAGAACCCGGACAAATGCGAGCGCATCGCACGTGCGGCGCGCCGCAAGATCGAGCAGGATTTCAACGCGGACGTACTCAACGAACGTTTTGCGCAGATCGTTGCCCAACTGGCCGAAGCCAGGCGCCCGGCATGAACGCCAACCCGCCCCCCCAGTTTGGTCGCGTCGCCCTGCGCGGCGGCGTGGTGACGATCGGCGCGCAAGGCTTCAAGATGGCGATCCAGTTTCTCTCCGTCATCGTGCTTGCGCGTCTGCTCGTGCCCGAGGATTTCGGCCTGGTGGCTTCCGTCGGGCCGATCGTGGCCTTTGTCGGGCTGCTTCAAAACCTTGGCCTGCAGCAGGCCGTGGTCCAGCGCAAGGACATCAGCACCGAGCAGCTCAACCAGGTATTCTGGATCAGTGCGCTGGTGGGGCTGGGCAGTGCCGTGATGGTGGCATGCCTGGCGCCCGCCATCGCTGCCTTCTATGGCGATCAACGCATGGTCGGGATCACCATCGGCTCTGCCTTGCCGCTGCTGCTTGGCAGCCTCGCCGCGGTGCCGCTGGCGCTGATGAACCGTCATTTGCGCTTTGGCCAGCTCGCGCTGAACGACGTGATAACCGCTGCCGCCGGACTTGCGACTACCGCAATCGCCGCCTATGCGGGACTGGGCTACTGGTCGCTGGTCATAGGCCCGGCGGTTTCGGCTGTTGTCGCGCTTGCCGCGGCGTGGCAGGTGGCGCGCTGGGCACCTTCGCGGCCGGACCTGAAGGTCGATACCGACATATTGTCCTTCGGCGCGAATCTGACCGGCTTCAATCTGGCCAACTTCTTCTCGCGCAATCTCGACAACATCCTGATCGGAAAATATTCGGGCGCGATCGAGCTCGGCTATTATGACCGCGCCTACAAGCTCCTGCTGTTTCCGCTGCAGAACATCAACCAGCCGCTGACACGCGTGATGGTGCCGCTGCTGAGCCGCATCCATGAGGACAAGGTGCGGTTTCGCGACATCTATGTGCGAACCAATTGGATGCTGGCGGCCATCACCATGCCCGGCATCGCGGCGCTGACGCTGACGTCGGACCAGGTCGTCGGGCTTCTCTTCGGCGAGCGCTGGACGGCGGTGGCGCCGATCTTCGCCTGGCTGGGCATTGCCAGCCTGATCCAGTCCGTCTCGAGTACCACAGGATGGATCTTCATCTGCCAGGGCAAGACCAAGACCATGTTCCACTGGGGCATCTACTCGTCGCTGACGACGGTCGCCGCTTTCATCATCGGCCTGCACTGGGGCGCCGTCGGCGTCGCGGCGGCCTACGCGATCAGCGGCTATGTACTGCGCGTCCCGGTACTTGCCGTTCTTGTCCACCGGGTCGGCCCGGTGACCGCAGCCGACTTCCTGGTCATGCAGGGGCTTTTCATCGCGTCGTCGCTGCTTGCCTGGTCCGTGTACCGCGAGTTGCCGGCATCGCTGACCGGCCAGTCAGACCTGCTCGCGGTGGTCCTGGCGGTTGCGCTCAATTATTCGATCGGCCTGATCCTCATGCTTGCCCTTCGCCAGTCGCGCAGCGCCTTGTTCACCACGCTTTCCAGCGCCATGCGCAACGCCCGCTAGGCCGGCAATCACCGGCCTCAAAAGCTCACCTGCCGACATCGCCGACGCATGCTCCTCAAGCACTGCCTGAAGGCTCGTCCTGCGATAGAGGTCGAGATTGGCGGTAAGTCTGCCGAGCTTCTCGCTCGCTTCCTCTGGCGTCACCGTGTCGATGTCGAGCAGCAGGTCGGCGACGCCGATCCGCTTGGCAAGTTCCTTGGTCTTGAATTCATAGGCAATCGGCAACACCGGCGTGCCGACGCAGAGCGACATGATCATCATGTGCATGCGCGTTGCGACGACGAAATCGAAGCCTTTCACCAGTGCCATCAGTTGCTCCGGCGTGTGGAACGAAGCGTCGACGCTGACATGCTTGGCGATCGCCGGATCGAGCTCGGCAACGATCGCCCGCGCCGTCTTGGAATCGTCATGGGCGTATTCCGGCACGCCCTGGCAGGTGGAGACGAAGGTGACCTCCTTGGCGTGGTCCCTGACCAGGATGGTCGCGACCTCGCGGATCGAGTCGATGTAGCGGCGCATCCCACCCTCGCCGTCGCTGACATAGTTCCAGTGACGGACGGAAATGGCGACGCGGCCGGTGACGGTTGTCGACTGGCCAGAGGCCAGAATTTTTCCGATCCTGTCGGTGTCGGCCAGGGCAAAGACGGCGTCGGCCACGACGTGGCATTTGCCGGGGTCTTTCACCATGTCCACAATGTGGCCTCTCGAACGTTCGTCGCGCAGCAGGATGAGTGGGCTCCGGTCGAAGATAGGGCTCAACTCCTGGCGATTGTAACTTTTGTTGAACGGGCCGAGCGATTGCGTGAAGAAGACGGGGTCCTTGCCCAGAATCGCATCAATCCGGAATTGATTGAGCCGCCGCTCCAGATTGTAGGTCTCGACGAGATAGGTTCCGCCTGTCGTGACCACGAGGTCGGCGTCTTTGTAGATGTCGAGACCACGGCGATTGCTTGAGCTGAACAAACGCCCGAGAACGCCGCGGATGCCGAACCGCCGCAGGGCATTCAGGACGAGCCGATTGTAGATTGGCTTGAACAGGTTCTTCAGCCCGCTGCCGTATTTGTAGCGGAACAGCGATTCCGACAGCAGCTTGTGGAATTCGAGATCCGGATAGTCCTTCTTCGTGTAGAGCCTCGCCGCCACCTCCGGCTGGCTGTCGAAGACGTAGAACTGGATATCGTCTTGCACGATCGTCTTGAAAACATGGCGGATCGCCAGGAGGATCGCCGCATCCCCGGTATTCAGGCAGACGGTGTTTTCAACCGCGATCTTCATGGAATGACCTCATTTCGTGAGTAGTCCCGTGCTTCCATCGACGGGTGCGAAGGGGGCGGATTGCAGGCGGTTTGGCCGAAAATGCTGCACGCCAAGGATGGTCCTCGCGTCGTGATTATTGGCGCGCAGCCCGATGGGCAGGCCAGCGCGCGGTCCATGCGGCCCAAGCAGAGCGAGATTAACCCATCGATTTTGCAGTGCAACAAAAAATGTGGAACTTTGCTACGCTGCAACCAAAAATGTTGCGATGCAGCAAGAGCTGTACTAGCATCGTCGCGGGCGGGCCAACAGCGGTCGAGTTTTCATGCTGCATGTCTTGTACTTGGTACACGACGTCTCCGACCCGGCAGTGCGCCGGCGGATCATAATGCTCAAGGCAGGCGGCGCCCAGGTTACGCTGGCGGGCTTTCGTCGTACGGCAAGCGCAGTTGCTGATGTCGAGGGCTTGCAGCCGATCGATCTCGGCCCGACGCGTGATGGCCGATTCGCCCAGCGTCTGGCCGCGATCATGAAGGCGGTGGTCTCGACCGGCTCGAAGCTGGGCTCAATGCCACGGCCCGACCTCATTATCGCGCGCAATCTGGAGATGCTGGCGCTTGCCCGCCGCGCCAGATCGGCTTTCCAGGCAACGGTGCCGATCGTCTACGAGTGCCTGGACATCCATCGCCTGCTGCTTCGCGACGATCCGCTGGGCTGGGCGATGCGCGGCGCGGAACGCTTCCTGGCTAGGGATGTGAAGCTTCTGGTGACCAGCTCTCCGGCCTTCATTGCCAACTATTTCAAGCCGTTCGGACAGATTGCCGCGCCGGTCGAACTGCTCGAAAACAAGTATTTCGAGCCAGCCGCAGCCTCGCTGGATGACCGCGCGGCGCCGGAGAACCCCGTTGCGCCGCCTTGGCGGATCGGCTGGTTCGGGGCGCTTCGCTGCCGTCGCTCCCTGGAATTTCTGGCCGAATTTTCGCGCCGCCTCGACGGCCGCTTTGAAATCGTCCTCAGGGGGCGCCCGGCGCTGTCCGAATTTCCCGATTTCCATGGTTTCGTCGAATCGGAACCCTGGCTGTCGTTTGGCGGGCCCTACCGCAATCCCGAGGATATGGCGGCGATCTACCGCGAGGTCCACTTTTCCTGGGCCATCGACTTTTTTGAGCAGGGCCTGAACTCCGAGTGGCTGCTGCCCAACCGGCTATATGAGGGCTGCCGCTTCGGAGCCGTGCCGATTTCGATGGGGACCACTGAAACCGGCCGGTTCCTCGACCGGCAAGGCATAGGGGTTCTTTTGCCAGAAGCCACGCCCGAGGCGCTCGAAGCCGCCGTCGGCACGATGGAGCAGCATCGGTTCGAGACATTGAAGGCGCGTGTTCTCGCCCGCAATCCGCGCACCTGGAGCTACGACCGCGCCGATTGCCGGGCGCTCGTCGAAAAGCTCCGCGGGCTGACTGCGGCTCCCGGTCCATATGCTGCCGAAGCATTGGCATAGAAGGACTGCCGATGACGCAAACCGAAATTCCATCCTGCATGATCGTGGTTCCGTGCCTGAACGAAGCGGCCCATATCGGCGCGTTGCTTCGAGAGCTCCACCCTACGGCCGAGAGGCTGGGCGCCGTGATCATCGTTGCCGATGGCGGCAGCACGGACGGCACCAGGACGATCGTCGCGGACATCGCCGCAAAAGATCAGCGGGTGATCCTGCTGCACAATGAAAAGCGCTTGCAGAGCGCGGCGATCAATCTCGCCGTCGCCAGATTCGGGAACGGCGTCGACTATCTCATTCGCATCGACGCGCACGGCGGCTATCCCGCGGACTATTGCGACCAGCTGGTCGAAGAAGCGCAGGCTACCGGCGCGGATTCGGTCGTTGTCTCGATGCTGACCAGTGGTAGCGGCATGGTGCAGAAAGCGGCGGCAGCGGCGCAGAACTCCAGGCTCGGCACCGGCGGCTCCAAGCACCGGCATCTTTCGGCGGGGGAATGGGTCGATCATGGCCACCACGCACTGATACGGATATCGGCTTTCACCGCGGTCGGCGGCTATGACGAGACGTTCAGCCACAATGAGGACGCCGAACTCGACTATCGGCTCCGCCAGGCCGGCTACCGCATCTGGATGACCGGCAAGACGCAAATGGTCTACTACCCGCGCTCCTCGCTGAAGGGCCTCTACTTTCAGTATCTCGGCTATGGCCGTGGCCGCGCGAAGAACGTTCTCAAGCACCGCATGATCCCGAAGATCCGGCAGATGGTGCCGCTTCTGGTGTTCCCCGTGGTTCTTCTCGCCGCCTTTTCCTTCGTCCACTGGCTGGCGGCCGTGCCGCTTTTGCTATGGGCGTCGGTCTGCCTCGGCTACGGCTTTTGGACCGCCATCAGCCAGCGCAAAGCCGACATTGCGCTTGCCGGGGTCTCGGCAATGGTCATGCATTTCGGCTGGTCGGTCGGTTTCTGGCTGCAACTGCTCGCACCGCGACCGCAGCGCGGGGTAGCGTGATGGACCCGGTCAGGAAAAATCGAAGCATCGATATCTGCGTATGCACATTTCGCCGGCCGGAGCTTGCCGACACGCTTCGCTCCATAGCGGCCGTGGATATGCCCACGGGATTCGACATCGGTGTCATCATCGCGGACAACGACGATACGCCGACGGCTGAAACGCTGGTCGCCAAGCTGGCGGGGGAGTTGAAGCTGCCGGTGACCTACCGGCACGCCCCGGCCCGCAACATCTCGATAGCGCGCAACGCTTGCCTCGATGCCAGTGCGGCGGATTTCGTCGCCTTTATCGACGACGACGAGACGGCCACCGCTGGCTGGCTTGCCGAACTGGTTGCGACGGCGGAAGCAACTGGTGCTGCGACGGTGCTTGGACCGGTGCAAGCCCGTTACCTGCCGGATGCGCCCGCCTGGATGCGCAAAGGCGATTTCCACTCGACCTTGCCGGTCTGGGTGAGCGGCGAAATCCGCACCGGCTACACCTGCAACGTCCTGCTCAGGATTGGCGCTGAGAGCCTGCGCGGCAGGCGCTTCAGCCTGGCACGTGGCCAGACCGGCGGCGAAGATACGGAATTCTTCGACCAGATGGTCAAGGCCGGCGGCCGCATCGCCTTTTCGCCGGAGGCTTGGGTCGACGAAGCGGTGCCACTTGCCAGGGCGGCATTCGACTGGCTCGGCCGCCGCCGGTTCCGCGTCGGGCAGACGCACGGTCATCTTCTGGGGCGCAACGCACACGGCCTTGCCCGGCTCAAGCAAGTCGGCATTGCCGCGGCAAAGGCCGGCTACAGTTTCCTGTCGGCAATTCCGGTCGTCATCGACCCCGTACGCCGGAACCGCAGCCTGCTTCGCGGCATTATGCATGTCGGCGTCGTCAGCGGCCTCGTCGGGGTTCGTGAAATCCGCCAATACGGCCTGTCTTCGCCGCAGCAAGGGGGCAAGCGTGCAGCCTGACGTGAGCTTCGTGATTGCCGCCTACAATGCCGAGGCGACCATCGATCGGGCGATTGCCAGCGCCGTCGCCCAGCGCAATGTCAGCGTCGAGGTCATCGTCGTCGACGACAAGTCGCGCGACCGGACGCTCGACCTGGCGAGATCCTATCCCGAAGACATCGTACGCGTTGTCGCGCTTGAGCAAAACCGTGGCCCCGGTGGCGCCAGGAATGCCGGCCTTGAGCTTGCTCGCGGCAGGTGGGTCGCGGTCCTAGATTCGGACGACGCGGTCTATCCCGGGCGAATCTGCACCATGATCGAACGCGCGGAGAAAGCGGGCGCCGAGATCGCGGTCGATAATCTGCAGGTCGTTCGCGAGGATGGCGTTGCCGAAGAGACGATGTTCCCGGCCGACTATCTGGAAGGGCTCGGTGAAATCTCGCTGGCGGATTTCATCGGCGGCAATGTCCTCTTCGAATCGAGGTTCAATCTCGGCTACCTCAAGCCGATCTTCCAGCGCCGGTTCCTGAACGAGAACGGGCTTCGTTACGATGAAAGCCTGATCATTGGCGAAGACTATATCCTCCTGGCCAGTGCTCTGGCCAAGGGCGGCAAATGCGTGGTCGAGCCGACGACGGGCTATATCTACCACATTCGCACGGGTTCCATCTCCCGGGTGCTCGAACCTCATCACGTCGAGGCGATGCGCAGGGCCGATGCCACATTCGCAGCGAGCCATTCCATGGATGCTGCGGCCGAGGCGGCGTTCGCCAGGCGCGCTCGCAGCCTGCGGCGGGCGGCATCATTCCTGTCGCTGGTCCAGCACATCAAGGCGCGGTCGCCGCTCAAGGCGATATGGACGGCGCTCAGCGATCCGGCGGCGGTTCGGCATATGGGCATGCCGATCGCCGTCCGGCTGCGAAGGGTAGCGGCACAGTTTGCCGTGGTGGCGGGGAGGTGAAGGGTTGCGGGCGAATGAAGATAAGTTTCGCCGCCTGCGACAGGGTTGAAATAGATCTCCTCAGAAGGAACATGCAATGGAAAAAGTCATTAAGGCAGTCATACCGGTGGCGGGGCTCGGAACGCGGTTCCTGCCGGCGACCAAGTCCATGCCGAAGGAAATGCTGCCGGTGGTCGACAGGCCTGTCGTGCAATATGCGGTTGACGAGGCATTCGAGGCCGGCATCGAGCACATCGTCTTCGTCACCGGCCGCAACAAGGCGGTGATCGAGGACTATTTCGACCTGCATCCTGAACTGATCGGAACCCTGGAGCAGAGCGGCAAGAAGGCGCAACTCGAATCGCTTGAAAGCCTGCTTCCCGTCGCCGGCGCGACGAGCTTCATCCGCCAGCAGTCGCCGCAAGGCCTCGGCCATGCCGTCTGGTGCGCGCGCGAAGTCATCGGCGACGAGCCCTTCGCTTTGCTTTTGCCGGACATGGTGTCCTTCGGCGGGCGCGGGTGTCTCGCCGAGGTCGCCGATCTTTATGCGCAGACTGGCGCAAACGTTATCGCCGTCGAGCGTTGCGATCCGACCGAGACCAGCAAATACGGCATTGTCGGGCGCGGCGCGGATGTCGGCACCGGCTTCGAGGTGACGGCCATGGTCGAAAAGCCGGCTCCTGCCAATGCGCCGTCGAACTTCTACATCAACGGCCGCTACATCCTGCAGCCCGAGATATTCTCGCTGTTGGCCAGCCAGCAACGCGGCGCCGGCAACGAGATCCAGCTGACCGACGCAATGGTGCGTCTCGCACAGACCCAGGCCTTCTTCGCCCAGCCTTTCGACGGCCGCATGTTCGACTGCGGCTCGAAGGAGGGCTTCATCCAGGCCAACGTCGCTTTCGCGCTGGCGCGGGAGGACATGAAGGGTCCGATCTTCGAGATGCTGCAGGAATTCGTCCGGTCGCATCAGCGTCGGGAAGAAGCCGCATAATGTCCATTTTTTCGAGGCATTGTGGGTGCGGCTGATGACGCAGGACAGGCCGTTGCGCCGCGCGTAACGCGCACTGTCCGGCGCAAGGTTTGCACCCTATGTCCCGACCTTCGAGGCGGTAGCGCCTGCAAACTAGAATTGGACCGAAGATGAACTATGCCAATTTTCCTGTCGACAAGAGGACGCCATTGCCGGCTTCAAATGCGGCAAACGCCGAAGACTTCATCGACATCGAGCGCCTGCTTGGCATGGCCGCGCGGCAGGCGAAAGTGGTTGCCGCCTGCGCCGTCATCGGTCTCTTTCTCGGCGTGCTCTATTTGCAGACGACGCCTCCTACCTATGTGGCGACGAGCAGCGTGCTGATCGACGAAGGATTGAACAAGGTCGTCGACGACATTTCGGCGGCGTCGGTCAGCATGCAGACCGACTCCGCCGTTCTAAGCCAGATCGAAATTTTGCAGTCGGCCAGGCTGGCGGGGGTGGTCGTCGACAAGCTGAAGCTCGATCAGAACGACGCTTTCATGAACCCTCCGACATCGGCCCTGTCGAAGGTCGCAAGCTTTGTGCGCGGTATCATCCAGTCTGTCCGCCCCAAGCGCGCCGCTAGCACAACCGATGTCACTCAGCTTGATGCTGCGACGCGTGACGCGATCACCGCATCGTCGTCGCCCCGCGACTACGCAATCTTCAAGCTGCAGAACCAACTCGACGCCGAGCGGATCGGCCGAAGCTTTGTCATCAGCATCTCCTTCCAGGCGACGGATCCGGCGCTTGCGACCGCCATCACCAAGGCCTATGCCGACGCCTATCTCGCCGATCAGCTCGATGCCAGCTTCGACGCGACCGAACGGGCGGCGGTCTGGCTGCAAGGCCGGCTGACCGAGCTCCGCGAGAGCTCCCAGGCGGCCGCACTGGCGGTCGAAAAGTTCAGGGCCGAACATGGACTGGCCGTCAATGACGGCCAGCTGATCAGCGACAAGCAATTGTCCGATCTCAACACCCAGCTGATCGTCGCGCAGGCCGATACCGCACGGGCCGGCGCCCGCTATCAGCAGTACAAGTCGATCGTCGAAAGCGGCTCGGACAATGCGTTCAAGGACGCCGCGATATCGAACGACCAGCCGAGCAGCTCCGTCATCACGACGCTGAAGAACCGCTATCTCACCGTCGCCAAGCGGCAGCAGGACGTCGAAGCCAATTTCGGCCCGCAACATCCGCAGGCCGTCGCGCTCGCCAAGGAGAAGGCCGACATATCGGCGCAGATTTTCGGCGAGCTGAAGCAACTGACCGAAAGCTACCGCAACGAATACGAGGTCGCTCTGGCGCGCGAAACCGCGCTCCGCGCAAATGTCGCCTTGGCGGCTGGCAAGAGCTCCATCGACAACCAGTCGCAGGTCAAGCTGCGTGAGCTGGACCAAAAGGCGACGGCGCTGTCGACGCTCTACCAGACGTTCCTGAACCGCTATGAGGAGGCAGCCCAGCAGCAATCCTTCCCGGTCGGCAAGATCCGGGTCATCTCGGACGCGACGATGCCGCAGTCGGCCGCAACCCCGCGAACGGCCATCGTGCTGGGGCTTTCGCTGGCGCTTGGCATAATGATGGGGGCAGGGGTTGGTGGTCTGAATGAATTCAGGGAACGCTTCTTCAGGACCGGCGAGGATGTGCGCGACCGTGTCGGCCTCAAATTCCTCGGCTATCTCCCGGTCATCGGCAAGGCTGGCAAGGATGACCAACGCAATGGCGGTCAGCCTGACGTCAAAGTCGTTGAATCCAAGACCGCCAAGTCCTCCAAATCCCAGCCCTCCAAAACATTGTCGGCGGCCGAAAAACGTGCGCGGATGCGGGTAACCGTCGACGCACCGGCATCGATGTTCTCCGAGACGCTGCGCAACGCAAAGATCGCCTTCGACGTCGTCATGGAGGGCCAGGGCAGCCGGGTCATCGGCGTGGTCTCGGTCCTTCCCGGCGAAGGCAAATCGACGGTGGCGGCCAATCTTGCCGGGCTGCTTGCCGTCAACGGATCGAAAACGCTGCTGATCGACGGCGACCTGCGCAATCCCGGCCTCAGCCGCAGCCTCGGTATGGAGGCCGAGCAGGGCCTGATGGAAGCTGTGGTGAGCGGGCAGACATGGCAGTCGGTCGGCAAGATCGACCGGCAGACCAAGCTGGCTATCATCCCGGCCGTCCTGCGTGGGCAGTTTTCGCATACCAGCGAGCTTCTGTCTTCGGCCGGCATGCGGCGCTTCATCGATAACGCCAAGGAAACCTTCGAATACATTATCGTCGATCTGCCGCCGCTCGGGCCTGTCGTCGACGCTAAGGCCTTCGCTCCGCTTGTCGACGGCTTCGTGCTGGTCACCGAGTGGGGACGCACGCCGCGTGCGATGGTGCAATCCGTGCTCAGTTCGGAGCCCTACATCGCCAAGAAGATCATTGGCGCGGTGCTGAACAAGGTCGAACTGAAGAAGCTGGCCAAGTATGGCGCGATCGGCGGCTCGGAAAAATTCTTCGACAAATATTCGAGCTACTATCTGGAAAAATCGGAAGCGCGCACCAAGGCGGCTGCCTGAGTGCAGTCCGCGCGTTTCGGCCATTTTGCACCCCAGCGGAATCACCGGCGTCGCAAAGATTTATTGGGGTGTTGACGTTCTGAGATGCTTGCTGATGAAGCCAAGCTTCTCCAAGCCTCTGCGCACTTCCGGCGCCCGCATGAAAAGCCGCCACAACAGCCCTGTACGATGGTTCTCGATCATCGCGATGATTGGCCCCTGATTGATGGCCAGATAGGTTCGGGAGTACCAGTTGCGGCTTTCGCAAAACGCGTCGACAAAGCCGAAGCGGCCCCATATGCGTTTCCGAGGCTTGGTCAGGAAGCCACGCAGTGCGCGCATCGCCTCCGCCGGTGCATAAGGGAAGCTCGACAGGGCAGCAGACGGAGTGATCACGCCAAAGTCCCTGTCGGGTGCATGCGCGACGTATCCTCGCGGCCCATGGCTCGCGGTCAGACCCCAGCAGTCAGGGCCGTATCCCAGATGGCTATGGGGATTGCGAACGCAGTGCCAATAATTGATCTGCGTATGACGGAGGTTCTGTTGCCAGTAGTCGGCGTAGCGGTCGCTTAGGCCCCGTGGATCGAGCCCGCAGAAGGAATATTGCGAAAAGAAGAGCGGACCACCAGAATCCATTCCCAATGGCAGGACGATCCCGTAATGATCGCGCCCGTTTCGAAAGTCGGATCCACCAGCAAAGCCTTCGTGATAGATGCCCGGATCAATGGGGTGGCGAGTTGATCCCGCCGCCAGCACGAAGGTGAGCAGGCATTCGTTCCAACCCGTGATCGGGCTGTCCATCGCCCAGCCAAAGCTCGGGCTCCAGTGCCACATCAGTTGCCGGGCTCCGCGTGTGAACCAATTCCATTCGGCCTGCAGCAACAGCGCGTTCACGCGCTGGCGAAGGAGAACTTCCTCGGTTGCCATCTCGGCGAAGTACTCACGGGCGCAGATCAGACCTTGGAACAGGAAGGTGGTTTCGACCAGATCAGCGCCGTCGTCCTTACGACGGAACGGAATCGTCGCACCAGTTCGCCCGTTGATAAAATGTGGAAAAACGCCGTGGTAGCGCGGGGAGTTTTCCAGGAAATCGAGCATGCCATGCAGTCGCGGTAAAGCCGCAGCGCGGTCGATCCATTCCCGTTCGACCGCAACGATGATAGCTGCAATGCCAAAACCGGACCCCCCGATCGTCACCAGATCGTTGGCAGGATCACCTGTGGTCCTCTGCCGGTCGCGGGCAAGACCGCTAACGGGATGCGCGCCTTCCCAAAAATAGCGCACCGTCTGCCGCTGCACAGCATCCAACAGCGCATCATCGTCGAGTTCGAAAGTATCTTCCGGAAGGTCGAGTGCTGGAATCATCGAGCCGGTGTTAGTGCCTCGGGTGCCCCAAGGCCATTCCTAAAACAATTGGGCACACGGACCGCCACTCACTGCTGCGTTTGGCCGATTCAATTCGCGACAGGTGGCTGGCAAACCGGTAGAAAGAAAATCAAGGGGACACGGCCCCTGGATTGGCCTCGAAGCCTATGTTCCACCCCATTGCGAATATCGAAGACGCGCAGACGCTGGCGCAGGCCATCGTCAATACGATCGTCGAACCCTTCCTCGTTCTCGATGAGAACTTTCGCGTGCTGGCGGCCAACCGCTCCTTCTATCAGACCTTCAGGGTCGACCCCGAGCAGACGCACGGCTCGCTGCTCTACGCGCTGGGCGACGGCCAGTGGGACATTCCAGCGCTTCACCTGCTCTTGGAGACGATCATTCCCGAGAAGACCGCCATGGACGGCTTCGAGGTCGAGCATGATTTCCCCGATATCGGCCGGCGCACGATGCTGCTCAACGCGCGAAAGGTCCTTTACGACCACAGTTCAGCCGCGACCATCCTGCTCGCCTTCAATGACATCACGGCGCGCCGCGCCATCGAAAGGGAAAAGGAAGAGCTTCTCGGCCGCACCGAAGACTTGCTGCGCCAGAAAGATGTGCTGCTGCGCGAAATGGAGCACCGGGTCGCCAACAGCCTACAGATCATCGCCAGCATTTTGCTGCTGAAGGCTCGGTCCGTCACCTCAGATGAAACGCGGCAGCACCTGAAGGATGCCCATCAACGCGTGCTGTCGGTGGCCGAAGTGCAGCGGCATCTCCATGCCTCAACCGGTGCCGACGAAATCGAGGTTGGCTCTTATCTGTCGAAGCTTTGCAGCAGTTTGGCCGCTTCGATGATCGGGGAAACACAGGCTATTGCCGTCAACGTCATGGCGGAAAATGGAAGGATAGATTCCCAGAAGGCGGTGAGCCTTGGCCTGATCGTAACCGAGCTCGTTCTCAACGCCATCAAGTATGCATTCTCGACAGAAAAGGTCGATGCGCTGATCTTGGTGACCTATGAGACCGATGCTGAGGATTGGAAGTTGACCGTATCGGACAACGGGTGGGGCAAACCCGTTGGCGACATTCCATGTGCGGGACTGGGGACAGCGATCGTGGAGGCACTTGTCAAACAGCTTGAAGCACGCATTGACACCGTCACGGGCAACACTGGCACGACGATCGCCGTTACCAGAGCGACATTCACGTCGCGGATGCCGAAAGCAGCATAGCTTGGTCGCTTGGCGTAGGCTTTAAGCGGTTATCCGAATAGTGCCTCGAAGATCGTCCCATCAGGTGGGTGTAGCTCGAATGTTTCGAAGCCGCTCGCGAGCGGCTGCCGCTGATGTTCCTATTCTGTGTGCTATAGGTTCTGTTTAATTGGAGAAAAACCGATGCAGCGGACCGTGACGGTAATCGAGAAAATTACGGGGCCGGGTGATCGGCGCGTATCCGGTCGATCTTTCGGGCCAGGATCACCAGACTTCCGATGATCAGTATTTTGCCAAAGCATTCGAAGCCGCCGTCGACGGCGGCCTTATTACGGAGGCTGAAGCGCACGCTGTCGAATTCCGTCTGGAATAGACACTCAAGCCGAGATCCACGCTACGTTCGCCTTTCCATCGCCGCCTTGGCGCCGCTACGAAAAACCCCGCGCGATGCGGGGTTTTTGATGCGGTAAAAAACCTTACGTCTCAGTACGGCGAATTACACAGCTGCCGAGGGCCATAGCTAGGCTGGAATGTATCGTCTGAAGCTCGATAGCTCCGGTATCGGTCATAGCACCACTGTACATGCGAATCGCCGCGACTGACCCGGTTCTGGTTGTTGTTGATGATCACGCCGCTGATCACCGCGCCGGCAGCGAAGGCCGCCAGCGGAAACCAGTAGTCACCATGGCGGCGATAGCCGCGATGGTATTCATGATAGCCGCGATGACCGTTCCAGTTCACGCCATCGTTGCGCGAAAAATTGCGATTGCGGTTGAATTTCCGCTTCATCCACGGCTTGTAGTCGACCGTCGCCACATCGGACGAAACGGAAGGTGTTTGCGGCAGGAACAGTGGAGCTGCGCCGGCTGACCCGGCTGCCGTCACGAATGAAACTGACAACGTGGCCGCGAGCAAACCCGATAATATCTTGTTCATAAATCTCCTTTGAAGGGATGGTTGATATTCCCTCTTCGAATTTAAAACGATTTAAAGAGGTCAAGGTTCCATGGCGTGTCAGACAGCTTTCGACACCGCCAGCCAGGCTGTTCGAATCACTTGCCAGGTGCTACGGCTCGAATAAGCATGGGCAATCTTCACACGGCGCCGCGGTGTGCTGGCTTGTTTTTCTACGTTTCATACAGTGAGGGACAATGGCAAGCACTCCTTTGATCAGCATTCTGATCACTTTCCTTGTAATCATTCTGGTGCTTTATCTGGTCAACCGGTTGCCGCTTGATGGTCGCACTCGTCAGATTGCCCAAATTGTCGTGATCATTATCGGCATTATTTCACTGCTGAAGTACCTCGCGGTGTTTTAAAGCCAACACGAAAGCGATCGGCCAGGCGGCTGGGCAATGCCCGATTCAATTTGATCGCATTCCGCTCTAGGAAAATATCAGTCTGGCGCGGTTGTCTACGATCCTGACTGCGGTCAGCCGGCCGCTTTGGAAAGCGCCCGTGTCGATGCCAAGCCGGCGTCCCTCGAGCTTCGGAATGTCGACCGGCGTATGTCCGTGCACGACATAGCGGTCGAGAAGATGCGCGGCGTCAAAGAACTCCGAGCGGATGTTGAGCAGGTCGTCCTCGTCCTGCGCGGCGAGGTCGATGCCGGGCCTGATGCCGGCATGAACGAACACGAATTTTGCCGAACAGACCATGACCGGCAGCGCGCGCATGAAGCTGATATGGCCGGCGGGAATGATCTCCCGAATGCGCCGGTCGACCTCCTCGCTTGAACCGTAGAGATCGGCCATGCGCGACGGATCGACGCCGTAGGAAAACAGCGTTTGCAGGCCGCCTATCGCCAGCCACGACTCTCGCGAAATGATCCCGTCGAGATAGTTCAGCATCACGACTTCGTGGTTGCCGGCAAGGCAAATGCGCTGGAAACCTTGGGGTGGCGGCGCCAGCAGATGATCGAGCACACGCGCCGACTGAGGCCCACGATCGACGTAGTCGCCGAGCATGATGATCAGCTTTCGTCCTTCGAAGGGCACCGAATCGAGCAGGATCTTCTGCTCCAGGGCGCGGAGTTCCTTGTAGCAGCCATGCACGTCGCCGATCGCATAGACGACGGTGCCCCGCATATCGATCTCCAGCCGCCGGCGCGCCGCGGCCTGGGACTTTCTCGATCGCTGGAACAGGGTCACGTATGGCATCTCGCATGGCTGTGGTGCGCCTCGATTCCGAAGCAACATGACGCGCTGTGCGTGGATACCATGTCCGGCGCCGGTCGTTCCATACCGGAGTTTCGGACACAACTCGGCTTCGGCGTCCTTACAGGCCGATGCCGCGGCGGTTCAGCGCGGCGGTGATCTCGTCGAGGATGGCCGGGTCGTCGATCGTTGCCGGCATGGCCCATTCCTCCTTGTCGGCGATCTTCTGCATGGTGCCGCGCAGGATCTTGCCGGAGCGCGTCTTCGGCAGGCGCTTGATCGTCACCACCGTCTTGAAGGCGGCGACCGGGCCGATCCGTTCGCGCACCAGCGTGACAACCTCGTTTTCGATGATGCCGGCGTCGCGGTCGACCCCGGCATTCAGCACGACGAAGCCGAGTGGAACCTGGCCTTTCATAGCATCGGCAATACCGACGACAGCGCATTCGGCGACGTCGGGATGCGCGGCCAGAACCTCCTCCATGGCGCCGGTCGATAGCCGGTGACCGGCGACATTGATGATGTCGTCGGTGCGAGCCATGACATAGAGATAGCCGTCCTCGTCCATCATGCCGGCATCCGCGGTTTTGTAGAAGCCGGGGAACTCCTCGAGATAGGCTTGGCGAAACCGCTCGTCGGCATTCCACAGCGTCGGCAGGCAGCCGGGGGGCAACGGCAATCTCACCACGACATTGCCAAGCGTACCACGCTTGACCCCATGCCCGGCATCGTCCAGCACGCGGATGTCGTAGCCGGGCATCGGCACGCCGGGCGAGCCGTATTTGACCGGCAACAGGCCCAGTCCGGCGGGATTAATGGTCATCGGCGAGCCGGTCTCCGTCTGCCACCAATGATCGATCACGGGCACGTTCAATTTCTGCTCCGCCCATTTGATGGTTTCCGGATCGGCGCGCTCGCCGGCCAGGAACAGCGTGCGGAATTTGGACAGGTCGTATTTCGGGACGAATTCGCCTTTGGGGTCCTGTCCTTTGATGGCGCGAAAGGCGGTTGGCGCGGTGAACAGCGCGACCACCCCATGCTCGGCGATCACACGCCAATAGGTGCCGGCATCGGGCGTGCCGACCGGCTTGCCCTCGAACAGGATGGTTGTGCAGCCATGCAGCAGCGGGCCGTAGACGATATAGGAATGGCCGACTACCCAGCCGACATCGGAAGCGGCCCAGAACACTTCGCCCGGCTTGACGCCGAACTCGTTTTCCATCGACCATTTCAGCGCGACCATGTGGCCGCCATTGTCGCGCACGATGCCCTTCGGCTGGCCGGTCGTGCCCGACGTGTAGATGATGTAGAGCGGATCGGTGGCAAGCACCGGAACACAGTCGACATTGGCGCCGGCGGCCCGCTCACGTGCCACGGCGTCGGCATAGTCGATGTCGTAGTTTTCCCTGAGCTCGCAGCGCAATTGGTCGCGCTGCAGGATGAGGCAGCTTTCCGGCTTGTGCCGCGACATCTCGATCGCCTTGTCGAGCAGCGGCTTATAGGCAACGATGCGCCCTGGCTCCAGTCCGCAGGACGCCGAGATGATCAGCTTCGGCTTGGCGTCGTCGATGCGGGTGGCGAGCTCATGCGAGGCAAAGCCGCCGAAGACCACCGAATGCACGGCGCCGATCCGCGCACAGGCAAGCATGGCGAAGGCTGCCTCCGGTACCATCGGCATGTAGATGATGACGCGATCGCCTTTTTGAATGCCGCGATTCTTGAGCACCGAGGTCAGCGCGACCACCTCGCGCTTCAACTCGGCATACGTGAATTTCCTGATTGTACCCGAAATCGCGCTGTCATGGATCAACGCGATCTGGTCGGCACGGCCGCCCGCCACATGACGATCGACGGCATTGAAGCAGGTGTTGCACGAGGCGCCGTTGAACCACCGGCCATAGACGCCGGCATTGGCATCGAAAACGGTCTCGAAAGGCGAGAACCAGTCGATTGCACTCGCCGCATCGGCCCAGAATTTTTCCGGGTCGCGTTTCCAGTCGTCATAGACCTCATGGTAGCGTGACGCCATCCAGCTTCCTCCCCAGGAATGTTTGCTGTCCTTGAAATAGCGTATGCTGGTTTGTGTAACCATGTATTTGTGCGTTTCGTTTGCCGTCGTTCTAATTCGGCCGCAAATGCAGGTCGTCGTGGTCTGCGGGGCTGATCGGCCGAATTTTCAACATTGGGGGGCAGGGCGCGATGAAACTGCGATACGAGCTTGGATTTGCCGTGATTGCGACGCTGGCGTTGGTGCTCGCTTCAGCTGCTCAGGCCGGCGATGCGGCGGCACGGCGCATCATCGGCTTTTCGCCAGACGGCAACTACTTCGCCTTCGAACAGTACGGCAAGCTCGATGCCGGTGCTTCGGATTCGGGCTGGTCGGAGATCGACATCATCGACACGCGGACCGATGAGTTCGTCGGCGGCAAGCCGATCGTCATCGTCGACGAGACGGAGGATGCGACACTGACGCTTGCGCAGGCGAGGGAGCGTGCCGCGGCGCAGGCGGCGCCGTTGCTGGCCAAATATGCCATAGCGCCGCGCGGCGAGCGGACGGGCTTAGACAAATTCACCTTTCCCGACGACATGGTCGCCTACAACGACATTGCGCGCCTTGAGCAGGTTTCGCAGAAATGGCTTTCGCCGGCCTATGACGAGCTTGGCATCTCGACCATCCAGCTCGAGCAGATCCTTGCCGACAGCACGGCGGATTGTTCATCGAGTTTCGACGGGACGCAGCAAGGCGAAACGACCGGCAAGGCGCTCGGCTTTCGCCTGACACTGCAGGGTCAGGACGGCAAGCCGATCAAGCTGCTGCATGAGGACAAGGCGGTGCCCGGTTCGAGGAATTGCCCGACTTCCTACAGCCTGTCGGAATCTTACGCATTCACCCCGGATGGAAAACCGGGCGTGCTTGCCGTGCTCGTGCAGCGCTTCAGCCAGGGATTTGAAGGGCGCGACCGCCGTTTCATCGCCGTGACTGGCCGGGCGCACTGAGGCAACGGGCTGAGAAGTAGTCCGCTACGCGAGTTTGTTGTCCCTAAAGCGGGAGGGCAGCGAGCATAAGTCCGACCCCGCCGACGATCAGCAAGGCGGCTGCCAGCACCTTTCCATGGCGCTCGAAACCCGTCGGCGCCCGATCCCAATTGTAACGCATGCTCAAACTCCCCAAACCCGCAGGTTCTTTATCTTACGCAGGGTGAGGAGGGCAACTGTCTGGCGATGTGCGGCGTTGCCGATGTCGGTCTTATCACCGACTATTTCTGGGGCATTCTCCGCCGCTACATGCCCCAGCGCAGCGCGGCCGTATGTACCGGTGCATCCCACCAAACAGCCGCCTCGTCGTCGAGCATGCTCAGCGTGATCGAACAGCCGGCCATGTCGAGCGAGGTCACATAGGACCCGACCAGCGACCGGGCCACCGTCACGCCGTGCTTCTCGAAGATTTTGCGGGCGCTGTTGTACATCAGATAAAGCTCCATCAACGGTGTGCCGCCAAAGCCATTGACGAAGAGTAGCGCCTGGCCTCTGGCACCGTCGCCCAGGTCACCCAGGATTGCGGTACAGATCTCGTCGGCGATAGCGTCGGCGCTCTTCAATGTGTCGCGTCGCCTTCCCGGCTCGCCATGGATACCGACCCCGAACTCCATCTCGCCGTCGCCGATGTCGAAGGTCGGCTTGCCCGCCGCCGGCACGGTGCAACTGGTCAGCGCCACGCCCATCGAGCGCGTCGCGCCGTTGACGCGCTCGCCGAGCGCCTTCAAAGGCTCTAGTGGCATGCCTTGTTCGGCCGCCGCGCCGACGATTTTCTCGACCACCAGCGTACCGGCGACGCCGCGCCGGCCGGTGGTGTAGGACGAGTTTTCGACCGCGACGTCGTCATTGGTCACGATTTGCATCACGCCTTCCGTCATTTCAGCGGCCATGTCGAAATTCATCACGTCGCCCTCGTAGTTCTTGACGATGAACAGGCAGCCGGCGCCCGTATTGACGGCTTCAGCCGCCGCCATCATCTGGTCAGGCGTCGGCGAGGTGAATACCTGGCCGGGGCAGGCGGCATCCAGCATGCCGTGCCCGACGAACCCGCCATGCAGCGGCTCGTGACCCGAGCCGCCGCCGGAGATCAGCGCCACCTTGCCCGGCTTGAGCACCTTGCGGCGGACAAATTTGTGCTCCTCGCCGAGCGCCAGGATATCGGCATGCGCGGCAACGAAGCCGTCAAGGCTCTCGGTCAGCACCGTATCGACCGAATTCAGAAATTTCTTCATGGCTGTCCTCCCGAAATAGCCCAGCGTCAGCTGCCCTTGCCGGCGATGCTGGTGATCTTCTGGATGAAATCGTTGACCGCCCGGTCGAGCGCCGCGTTCTGCTTGTCGTCGCCGAAATCGGGAACGATCAGCGAGACATGCCGTGTCCTACGCATGCCTGCAGCCAGCGACATTTTTCCCGGATGCGCCCGATGGTAGGCTTCAAGGAAATGATCGCGTTCGGCCGGGCTGAAATGGCAAACGGAGAAGATAGCCGGCAAATGCTTCGACGGGATCGGCGTCGAATAGGCCGGGCTGGAAATCTGCGTGACGAAGCTGCGATGCTTGCCCAGCGCATCGGCGAGGCGCTGGCGCATGCCGGACGGGCGCTGGTCGATCACCTGCGACAGGATCGTCTTGTAGGCGCGGATCGCCTCTTCGGGGCCGGATTGCGACGCTTTGTCTGACATGCCGGGGCCTAGATCGAAACGTCCGCGATGGCCGCCTTGGCCATCGCGAGTTGGGCGGGAGCGACGGAGAGGTCACGCAGGCCAGTTTCAAGCAGCGCCGGGATCGAGGCGGGGTCGCCGCCGGCATCGCCACACAGGCTAACCGGGATATTGTGCTCACGGCCGAAGGCGGCAACCGAGGCGATCAGCCGGAGCACCGCCGGGTGCCTGACGGAATTCAGATGTGCGACCGAAATGTTGTCGCGAGCGGCAGCCATTACGTATTGGGTCAAATCATTCGAACCGATCGAGAAGAAGGCGGCCTTGGCGAATGCCTCCGGTGCGATGGCCACCGACGGCACCTCGACCATGATGCCAAGCGGCGGCATTTTTTGCGCGATGCCGCGCGCCAAAAGGTCAGCCTGCTCTTCCGCGAACAGCGCGGTGGCGTGTTCATACTCTTCCGGAACGGCGATCATCGGGAACATCACCTTCAGATTGCCGTGCATGGCGGCGCGTAGCAAGGCGCGGATCTGCACGCGAAAGACCTCTGGGCGCACCAGCGACAGCCTGATCCCGCGCAGGCCAAGGAATGGATTACCTTCCTCGACGGTCAGGCCCGGCACAGGCTTATCGCCGCCCGCATCGACGGTACGGATCGTCACCGGCTTGTCGCCTGCCCATTCCAGCACTTTGCGGTAGGCGCGATATTGGGTTTCCTCGTCCGGCAGCGTCTTGCCGAACAGGAATTCGGTCCGCATCAGCCCGACACCGTCGCACGCCGCAGCATCGATGCTGTCGACATCGGACGGATCGGCAATATTCACCTGCACGCGGACCGCTATGCCGGTCTTCGTTGCTGCCGGCCTTGTCAGATAGGCTGCCGCTTTGCCGCGATGCGCTGCGAAAGCCAACGACGATCGTCGGAATGCGTCGATCTCCGCTTTCGAAGGCGCCAACACGATGCCGCCATGTTCGGCATCGAGCAGAGCCATTCCGGCAAGGTGAGCCGGCGAAGCACCGGGCCCGGCCACCCCACGCGCCACGAGCCCAAGCCCCACCACCATTGGCACGCCGCGTGAGCGTGCCAGCATTGCGACATGACTTGCAGCACTTCCGGCCGTAAGTGCTATGCCGCCGCCGGCACTCCAGTCGGTCTCGAGGAAGCGCGTCGGTGCGATATCCTCGCCGTAGAAGATCGCACCCGCCGGTGCGGCAATGTCGCCGCCCCCGGTCAGCGCGCGTAGCACCTGGTCGCGTATATCGCGCATGTCGGCCGCGCGCGCCCGGAAATAGTCCTGGTCGGATGTTTCGTAGCCGGCGATCTCGGCGTCGAGCGCTGTTCGCCAAGCCACATCAGCAGCCATGCCCTCGACGATGTGCGCAAAGGCCGGACCGGTCAGCGCGTTGTCCTCCAGCATGGCGAGCTGGAATTCGAGGATCCCGGCCGCCTCGCTGTCGCTGGTTTCGATCAATGTCGCGAGCCGGCCTGCGGCAATGGAGATGGCGGCTTCAAGCGCCGCCTTCTCGTCCGCGGCAGTCGCCTTGCGGACATAACGCACAGCAGCCTGGTCCAGATCGAACAGCGGCCCCTCGGCATAGCCGGCCGATGCCGAAATGCCCTGCAGCCTAAGCGGTTCGGGCATGGTCCTTGCCTTCGTCGAAATCGCGCCGCACCAGCTCGACCAGCGCGCCCACCGCCTCACCGGCGCCGTCCCCTCTGGCTCTGATATGCAGGACAGTACCTTTCGGCGCTTTCGCAGCCATTACCTTGACGATGCTCTTGGCGTCGAGCCACGGTCCGTTGGCGGCGAGCGCAATCTCGACGTCGGCCGAAAACGTCTTGGCAAGCTTGGTGAACTTCACCGAAGGACGCGCATGCAGTCCCACCTCATGGGTGATCAGGACGCTGGCTTCGACTGCTGCGGACATGCTTGTCAAAATTCCCGTTCATTCACGACGGCGACAGTTCGTGCGCCGTCGCCACCACTTCCTTGAGCGAGGCGCCGCCGGAAGCCTCGGTTGCCGCCATCACCGCGCCTTCGACGATCGGCGCATTGCAGACGATGATCTTCTGGGCGCGCGGTTCGCCGATCATCTCGACCGCCATCTCGCTATTGGTCTCGGCACCGCCGAGATCGACGAGGATCGCGACACCCGCCTCCGACCAGGCCTTGTCGATGGCGCCTATGATCGCCTCGACATTGGTTCCCAGCCCGCCATGGCCGTTTCCGCCGCACCATGCAAGCGGCACTTCGTTGCCGACCATCTGCCGCACCATGTCGGCGGTGCCTTCGGCGACCAGCGGCGAATGCGATACGATGACGATGCCGACATTGCTCATGCGCGCCTCTCGATTGTCTCGGCTACGGCCCGCACCAGAAGCGCGGTCGAGCGTGCGCCGGCATCCATATGACCGATCGAACGGTCGCCAAGGAAGGAGGCGCGCCCACGCAGCGCCTTCATCGGCACGGTCGCGTCGGCCGCGTTGTCGGCGATCTCGACGATGTCCGCTGCCGCCTTTCCCTCCAGCAGGGCCTCATGCACCGGCTGCAGCACGTCGAGCATGGTTTTTTGCCCGGCCTGCGACTTGCCTCGGGCGGCCACTGCTTCGATCGCCTTGCCGAAGGCCGCCGCCAGATCGGCGCGATCCGGCGCGGCGGGAATCTCCTTGCCGAGCGCCATGAACAGCGTGCCGAACAAGGGACCGGAGGCTCCGCCGACGGTCATCACCAGCTTGGTGCCGATCGCCTTCAGCGCCTCGGGCAACGGCTTTGCCGCGAACGCGCCGGCCTCGGCCCGCACGGCCTCGAAGCCGCGTTTCATGTTGAGCCCATGGTCGCCGTCGCCGATCGCCTGGTCGAGCCTGGTCAGCTCTTCGGCATGGGCGGCGATGGTGTTTGCCGTCGCCTCGATCAGCTTGGAGAGATCCGCTGCCGCCATGTCACCCATGCTCCTGGCCCCTGCGCTGCCGGCAGTACGAGAAAATTGCATATCCGGCAATTGAAGCATTCTTTTCCCCAGTCAAGCGGGTTCGAGCAACGCAGCGAGGGCAGTGAAGACCTCGGCGACGGCAAAGGCGCCCGGATCGACCACGCCGTCGAGCTCGCTGCCAATATAGGCGGACCGCCCGGCCTTGGCCTTGCGCATGGCAGCGGTGGCCTCGGCTCCGCGTTGCGCCGCGACCGCCGCATCTTCCAGACTCCCCTTATCCAGCGCCCTCAAGGCGGGTTCCAGGGCATCGATCATCGTGCGATCGCCGATCCTCGCTCCACCATAGAAGGACACCCGATCCAGGCCAGCGAGAAGCGCCTTGGGAAGCGTTTCGCCAGACTGCAGCGCCTGCGCGGCGGCGGTGAAGAAGATCGACAGCAGCACGCCGCTAGAGCCGCCCATGCTGGCGCTCAGGATGTCGCCGACGGCGGCGAGCGTTGCGGCAGGGTCGGCGAGCGGCAGTGTCGCAATGCGGCCTAGCACGCTGCGCGCACCGGCCGCCACAGTCGATCCGGTGTCGCCGTCTCCAGCCTTGGCGTCCAGTCCGTTCAACGCGCCTTCAAGCGAGATCAGCCGTTCGCAGACCGCGACCACCAGCCGCTCGGTGCGCGCGTCCTGGCTGGCTTTCGACGCGTTGCCAAGGCTGCCGGCTTTTGCCATCGGCACGATGCTCATTGGGCCAACCGCTCTTGCCGGCAGCCAGGCGTGAGGACCTACCGGCGCCCGCAACGCCGCTTCGCGCGGCGCATCGAGCCGGATCAGCGACAGAGAAAAGCCGTTCATGTTGAGCGCCGTCATAAGCTGCCCAGGCCCGATCGTCAGCGTCACCTTTCGTGCCAGCGGTGATGCCAACACCGCATTGGCGACAAGCAACATTTCCAGCGGTGGCACCGAACCGAGATTGTTGATCAGCAAGGCGTAGTCGCTGGCCGGATCGAGCCGCGCGGCAAGGCGCTCCGACATGATCGCAACCAGTCTTTCGGCACTTTGTATCGCAATCCGCTCAACGCCCGGTTCGCCATGGATGCCGAGGCCGAGTTCAGCGTCGTCGGCGCCAAATCTTTCGTCATGGCTCTGGCCGGGGATCGAGCAGGACGACAGCGATATGCCGAGTGAAACGATATCCGCCACCGCGGCGCGCGCCGCAGCGGCAACCGTCGCCAGATCGTTGCCGGCTTCTGACAGATAGCCTGCGATCTTGTGCACGAACAAGGTGCCGGCAACGCCGCGCGGCTGGGCAATGTCCGGCAGGGCAATGTCGTCGGCGACGATCACCATCTCGACGCGGAAGCCTTCGGCGCGCGCCTTCTCGGCGGCCAAGCCGAAGTTGAGGCGATCGCCGGTATAGTTCTTGACGATCAGCAGGCACCCGGCGGGACCGGTCACCGCGCGGATGGCGGCCAATACTGCTTCCACGCTCGGCGAAGCAAAGATCTCGCCCGAAACCGCCGCCGTCAGCATGCCCATGCCGACGAAGCCGGCATGGGCGGGTTCGTGCCCGGCCCCGCCGCCGGAAATGACCGCGACCTTGGTCTTATCCCAGTCGGCGCGGAGAATGACCTTGATCTCGGGATAGCCGTCGAGGCGAGCGAGAACGCCGGCGCCGGTCGTGCCGAGAAAGCCGTCCAGGGCCTCAGTTACGATCGTATCCCTGCGATTGAAAAAATGCTTCATCGAATTGGTCCAGTCCGGTGCCCGAAATTGCCGGTTGAAAGGTGCCAGGAAAACACTCGCGCAGCGCTCACATCAGCCGTCGCCCATCGGCGCCGAAATACAGCGGCGAGCGATAGCGGATCATGATCTTGTCGCCCTGCGCCAGGTCGGTGTCGGGGTCGGTCAGCGTCACCAGCTTCTTGGTCCCCACTGTCACGTGCAGATGGTTCTGGTCGCCGAGATGCTCGACCCAATCGACGACGCCGTCGGCATGGCCGTTCGCGGCCTTCTCGATCGAAAGATGTTCGGTACGCGCACCGATTGTCTTGGTTCCCGTCGGCGCGCCGCCATCCGGCAGCAAGCCGACCGGCAACAAATTGATGGCCGGTTGGCCGAGCCTTGCCGCGACGTGAAGGTTTGCCGGCTCAGAATAGATCGTGCGCGGGGAACCAATCTGCACCAGCACGCCGTCGGCGAGGATGCCGATGCGGTCGGCCATGGTCATCGCTTCGATCTGGTCGTGTGTGACGTAAAGCATGGTGGCGCCGAGTTCGGCCTGGATGCGCTTCAGCTCGAGCCTGAGATCGGCGCGCAGCTTGGCGTCGAGCGACGACAGCGGCTCGTCCATCAGGTAGATCGACGGCTTGCGCACCAAAGCGCGGCCGATGGCGACGCGCTGCATCTCGCCGCCCGAGAGTTTGGTCGAGCGATTATTCAGCTTGTGGTGGATGCGCACCATCTTGGCCACATCCTCGACGCGGCGGCGGATCTGGTCCTCCGGCATTTTCCGCGCCGGCGAGCGCAGCGGAAAGGCGAGGTTGTCGTAGACTGACAGATGCGGATAGAGCGAATATTGCTGGAAGACGAAAGCGGTGTCGCGCTCGGCCGGCGACAGCGTCGTCGTGTCGTGGCCGGCAATATGGATCGAGCCCGCTTCCGGCCGCTCCAGCCCGGCGATCAGCCTGAGCGTCGTCGTCTTGCCGGCACCGGTCGGCCCGAGCAGCACGACGAATTCGCCGTCGGCGATATGCAGGTCGAGATTGTCGAGGGCGACATGCTCGCCAAAAACCTTGGTCACGCCTTTGATGTGAACGTCAGCCATGATGCGCTCTCCCCTGGGAGGCCGAGTCATGGATTTCGGTGCGCACCGCACGCCCGGATCCTTTTGCGAACAGCGACAGCCGCGCGCTGCTCAGCGCCAGGCCGACATGATCGCCCGGATTGAGTCGGATTTCGGCCGGCACCCTGGCCTTGATGATGCCGTCTGCCGTCTCCACCGCCACGATCTGAGTCGTGCCGAGATATTCCGTGCCGTAAATAGCACCGCGCAACTTCGAAGCGTCGTCGAAGCGGATGTGCTCCGGTCGGATGCCAAGCGCCATCTCGGCCGGCGCGACATCCTCGCGCACCTCCGGCACGGCCACCTTCGCGCCCTGCACAACAATTTCCCTGGCACCCTTTGAAAGGCCTCCGCCGAAGCCGAGGAAATTCATCGGCGGCGAGCCGATGAAGTCGGCGACGAACATCGTCGCCGGCCGGTCGTAGATCTCGCGCGGCGTGCCGAATTGTTCGATGACGCCGTGGTTCATCACCGCGATCTTGTCGGCCATCGACATCGCTTCCATCTGGTCATGCGTGACATAGACGGTGGTGGCGTGGATGCGGTTGTGCAGTTCGCGCAGCTCATGGACCATCAGGTCCCGGAATTCGGTGTCGAGCGTGCCGAGCGGCTCGTCCATCAGGAAACATTTTGGCCGCCGTACGATGGCGCGGCCGAGCGCCACGCGCTGGCGATCGCCGCCGGCTAGCCCGGAGACCGATTTGTTGAGCAGATGGTCGATCCGCAACAGCTTCGCCGTCTCTTCCACCCTGGCTCGGATTTCAGCGCCTGGCATGCCTTGCGCCAGCAGTGGAAAGCCGATGTTCTTCCGCACATTCATGTGCGGATAGAGCGCGAACAGCTGGAATACGAAGGCAATGTCGCGCTCGCGGGCACGCCGCATGGTGACGTCCTCGCCGCCAAGCAGGATCTTGCCGCCGGTCGGCAGTTCGAGCCCGGCGATCATACGAAGCGTCGTCGTCTTGCCGCAGCCCGACGGCCCCAGCATGACGAAGAATTCGCCGTCCTCGACGACGAAGTTGGAATCCTGCACGGCGACGAAATCGCCGAATGCCTTCCTCAGATGTTCGACCCTGATCTCGGCCATCGTCTACTCCGGAAATTTCGAGACGATGATGAACATCGCCGTGCCGGCCAGCATGGTGATGAAGGAATAGGTGTAGAGCGCCAGCGCGAAGGGCTGGAACAGCATCAGGAAGCCGATCGCGATGATCGCGGTGGCGACGTTTTCCATCAGCCCGCGCCTGGCCCAGACGGGCCAGCGCGATTTGCGTTTAGTGGTCAGGTTCATTTGCGCACCGCGCCGAAGGTGATGCCGCGCAACAATTGCTTGCGAAGCAGGATGGTGAAGACAAGGATCGGCACCAGGAAGATCGTCGTGCCGGCAGCGACCGCCGGCCAGTCCTGGCCGCCTTCGCCAATGATGGTCGGGATGAAGGGCGGCGCGGTCTGCGCCGTGCCCGAAGTCAGCAGCGCGGCGAAGGCATATTCGTTCCAGGCAAAGATCAGGCAGAAGATGGCTGTTGCGGCAATGCCGGTGGTCGCCTGCGGCAGTACGGTGCGCCAGAACGCCTGCAGCCGCGTATAGCCGTCGATCATCGCCGCTTCTTCATATTCGCGCGGGATCTCGTCGATAAAGCCTTTCAGCAGCCATACCGCCAAGGACACGTTGACCGCCGTATAAAGCAGGATCATGCCGAGCGCCGTATCCGACAGGCCAAGCTCGCGATACATCAGGTAGATGGGAATCGCGACGGCGATCGGCGGCATCATCCGCGTCGACAGGATGAAGAACAGAAGGTCGTCGGCGAGCGGCACCTTGAAGCGCGAAAAACCATAGGCCGACAGCGTGCCGAGGAACACCGCGCAAAACGTCGAGCCGAACGCGATGATCAGCGAATTGACGAAGCGCGGCATGAAGTTCGACGGGCCGGCGATCACCATGTTGCGCTTGCGCACCGTCTCGTCGCACAGGCCCGTCGCCGGCCCAAGCGAGTTGATGTATTCCGGCGTCTGCCTTGTGCGCGTCGTGAACAGGTTGCAGTAGCCCTCAACGCTCGGCTGAAACAGGATCTTCGGTGGGTAAGCGATGGAATCGGGCGGCGTCTTGAAGCTGGTGGCGAAGATCCACAGCAGCGGCACGATCGAGATCAGCGCGTAGGCGACGATGATCGTGCCGGCGACGCGCTTCGACGTGGCCGACGGCGCGACAACGGAATGGGCTGACGTCAGGCTCATCTCTGCTTCACCTTGTTGAGCGCCTTGACGTAGATGTTGGCCAGCCCGAACACCGCGACGAACAGGATGATGGCGAAGGCCGAGGAATAGCCCGTCCGCCAGCTTTCGAAGGCCTGCCGCTTCAACGTGATCGAGGCCACTTCGGTGGTCGATCCCGGCCCGCCGCCGGTGAGCAAATTGACCATGTCGAACATCTTGAAGTTCTCGATGCCGCGAAACAGCACCGCCAGCATGATGAAGGGTAGCGCCATCGGCAGTGTGATCGACCAGAACTGCCGCCAGTTGGAGGCGCGGTCGACCTCGGCCGCTTCGTAGATGTATTCGGGGATCGAGCGCAGGCCGGCGAGGCAGATGAGCATCACGTAAGGCGTCCACATCCAGGTGTCGACGATGATGATCGACCATGGCGCCAGTGACACGTTGGAGAGCATGCTGATTTCGGTTGCTGGTATGCCGGTGACGAACGAAACGGCGTAGGCGAACAGCCCGATCTGCGGCTCGTAGAGGAAGCGCCAGAAATTGCCGACCACCGCCGGCGACAGCATCATCGGCACCAGGATGATTGTCGTCCAGAAGGCGTGGCCGCGGAACTTGCGGTCGATCAGCCAGGCCAGCGTAAAGCCGATCAGCGTTTGCAGCAGGATGGTCCAGAACACGAAATGCGCCGTCGTCTGCATGGCGATCCAGATGTCCTGGTCAGCCAGGATGCGCTTGTAGTTCGCCAGCCCAAGGTTTTTCACAACCTCGTTGGGCCGATTGGCGCGAAAATTGGTGAAGGACAGATAGATCGCCCAGAACAGCGGGAAGATATTGATGGCGAGAAGCAACAGGATCGTCGGCGAGATGAACAGCCAGGCGAGGCCCTTGTCGCTGATGCCCCGGACCTTGCGGGCCAACGGCTCAGGCGTAGCCCGGGCAACGCTGTCCGCCGTCCGATTGAGCATGGTCAGTCCTGCTTCGGTCACTTGGCTCGTCTCGACAATGGAATTTATCTGAACTGTGTCCCGTGCCAAGGGTGGCACGGGACGGTTCGGTCATGGGCTCGGGAGGAGCCGTTTACATCTTGCCGTCGTCCTGGAACACCTCGGTCCAGTCCTTGACGAGGCCGTCGAGCGCATCCTTGGCCGAGCCTTGCCCGGCAACCACATAGTCGTGGAAGCGCTTCTGCGATGCCTGCAACAGCGGGGCATAGCTCGGCTCGGCCCAGAAGTCCTTCACGATGGCCATCGAGTCGAGGAAGGTCTGCGCGTAGGGCTGGCTGGCCGGGAAGGCCGGGTCCTTGACGACCGCGTTGAGGCAGGAATAGCCGCCGAGCGACCACCATTTGGACTGCACGTCCTTGTTGGCGAACCATTTGATGTATTTGAGCGCGGCTTCCTGCTTGTCGGAATAGGAGACCACCGAGATGCCCTGGCCCCCGAGCTGGGCGAACTGGTCGCCGTCCGGACCTTTAGGATTGACGAAATAGCCGATCTTGTCGCCGCCGACATTCTCGTCCTTCTGCAGGCCTGGCCAGGTGAAGGCGAAGTTCATGTGCATGGCCACCTGGCCGGATTTGAAGGCATCGACGCCTTCGCCCATGTAGCTGTTCGAGGCGCCGGGAGGGGTGCAGCAATCGTAGAGGGCTTTGTAGAATTCCAGGCCCTTCACCGATTTATCGGAGTTTACGAAGCCTTCCATCTCGTAGGGCTTTTTGGGGTTCTCGTACTGGAAGCCGAAGCTGTAGAGTACGTCCATGGCGCCCATGGTGATGCCTTCCGAGCCGCGCTCGGTATAGATCGACGCGCCATAGACGGTCTTGCCGTCGATCTCGCGCTTCTGGAAGAATTCGGCGATCTGCTTCAACTGGTCGAAGGTCGTCGGCGGCCCGAGATCCCAGCCGTACTTTTCCTTGAATTCCTTCTGCAGCTCCGGCTTGGAGAACCAGTCCTTGCGGTAAGTCCAACCGACAACGTCGCCCATAGCCGGCAACGCCCAGTAATTCGGCGAGTTCTTCGGCCATTCCGAATAGCCAACGACGGTCGCCGGCACGAAATCGTCCATGCTGATCTTCTCCTTGTCGAAGAAGTCGTTCAGCTTGACGTAGTGGCCGTTCTCGGCGGCACCGCCGATCCACTGGCTGTCACCGATGATCAGGTCGCACAGCTTGCCGTGCGAATTCAGCTCGTTGAGAAAGCGGTCGGCATAGTTGGTCCACGGCACGAATTCGAATTTCATGCCGATGCCGGTTTCCTTGGTGAAGTCCTTGGACAATTCCACAAGCGCGTTGGCCGGGTCCCAGGCTGCCCAGCAAAGCGTCAGATCTTCTGCCTGCGCGACGTTCGAAACGGCTGTCGATGCAAAGAGTGTCGAGGCCAGTCCCAACGTCAGTTTCAAGGTCGATTTCATGCCTTCCTCCCATTTGCGAAACGCGTCCGGATGACGGTTTCAAGAGCCCGCTAAACCCCTCCTCCGGGGCCTAAACACTACGACGCGGCGGCGCACCGGATGTTTAGTAATTTGTTTAGTGATGCAATTTTTACTAAACAACGCAAGCGAATTCGTTGCTGCATCGCAGCATGCTGGATAGGAAAGCAACGTGAGAAGTTGCGGCGACCTGCCTAGGTCGCCGTCTTGTTGCTGATCGCCACCGGACGGATCACTGGGGCCGGCGGCAGCAGCGCGCGGATGTCGGCGAAGGGGAAGACCGGCTCGAAGCGGAAGGCCTCGGCGAACGATCCGGCTGGGCCGTTGCACTGGCCGGCGCGAAAGGCGTTCTGCGTGCGCGCCGCGTCGACGAAACGCTCGGGATCCTGCGACTGGTGCGCCCGGATGGCGTCCACCTTTAGATCGAAATGCCTGGAGATATCGACATAGTGCGTTGGCGAAAACCCGGTGCCGCCGAACGTGTCGGCATGCAGCACCGGCACCGAGAATGACGCTGCGATGCGCACGCTATCCGATAGCGCGCGGTGGTCGCCATGATAGTCGTTCGGCGCATGGGTGATCGCCAGATCCGGCCCTATCTCGCCGATCAGTGCTTTCAGCGCCCCGATCAGCGCGGCATCGGCGACCAGTGCGCCATCGGGAAAATCGAGAAAGCGCGGCGTCACGCCAAGCAGGCCGGCCGCCGCCATCGCCTCCTTGCGGCGCGTGCGGGCCAGCGCGGCCGGATCGCCATAGCCGCCCCTGGCGCCATCGGTGGCTATGGCAAAGAAGAGTTCTGCGCCTTGCGCGGCATAAGCCGCCATCGTACCGAACATGAAGATCTCGATGTCGTCCGGATGCGCGCCAAGCGCCAGTATCTTCACTCTCATCTCTCCCGGAAACGGAAAAACGTGCCCAACGGAATTCTGCTCGCTCTCATCGCCTATGCAAGCTATTCGTGCAGCGACGCCGTTGTCAAAAGCCTGGGCGGGCAGTTCAACGTCTTCGAGATCGGCTTCTTCTCGACATTGTTTGCCGGCTGCTTTCTGCTCTTTGCCAGGCCGGCAGGCGAGCGCTGGCGCGATTTCTGGCGCACGACCCGGCCGTGGGCGGTACAGGCCCGCGCCTGGGCCGGCATCGCCTCGGGCGTGCTCAGCGTCTACGCCTTCACCACCATCCCGCTGGCGGAAGTCTATGCGCTGATCTTCCTGGCGCCACTGTTCGTCACCATCCTGGCCACGCTGGTCCTCAAGGAGAAGGTCGGCCCATGGCGGTGGCTGGCGGTCGTCGCCGGCTTTGCCGGGGTCATGCTGGTCGTCAGGCCTGGGTTTCGCGAGTTGCAGCTTGGTCATCTGGCGGCGTTCATCATCGCCTTCCTGGCCGCCACCAATGTCATCCTGATGCGTTCGCTGGCCGCGCAGGAAAAGCGCACGACGATGCTCGGCGTGCTGATCGGCTACGGCCTGCTCTTCAACGGCGTCGGTGCGGCCGCCACCTCGTTCACGCTGCCGGATGGCAGGCAATGGGCCTGGCTGGTGCTGGCCGGCGCCTTTACCGCCGGCGGTCAGCTGCTGCATCTGCTGGCGGTCAAATACGCACCGGCCAACCGCATCGCGCCGACGCATTACTCGCAGATCGTCTGGGCGGTGGTTTTAGGTGCGCTGTTCTTCAGGGAATATCCGGATTTTCTGTCGCTGGTCGGGCTCGCCGTGGTCGGCGGTTCCGGCCTGCTGACGATGGTGCGCGAGGAGGTGCGGCTCGGCACCGTGCGCTGGAACCCGTTTTCGCGGACCAGGCTTTGAGTCGGCGCCGAGGTTGCGCCGCGACCGCCACCGCTGATATGCGGTCGCTGCCAACTGGCTGCACAGCATAGCACAATGACCACAAAACCCTTGCCGGAACTGCCGGTCTCCGCTGTATTGCCGGCGCTCAATGAAGCGCTCGGCCATGGCAACAGCGCCGTGCTGGTGGCGCCGCCCGGCGCCGGCAAGACGACGCTGATTCCACTGGCGCTGCTCGACGCTGAATGGCTCGGCGCCGGAAAGATCATCCTGCTCGAGCCGCGCCGCCTCGCTGCCCGCGCTGCCGCCCGCCGCATGGCCGAATTGCTTGGCGAAGAACCCGGTGAGACGGTCGGCTATGCCATGCGCATGGAAAACCGCACTTCCGCGAAGACCAGGGTCCTCGTCGTCACCGAAGGCGTGCTCTCCCGCATGATCCTCGACGATCCCGAACTGCCCGGTGTCGCGGCGGTGTTGTTCGACGAGTTCCACGAACGCTCGCTCGACGGCGATTTCGGGCTGGCGCTGGCGCTCGACGTGCAAAGTGCGCTGAGGACCGACCTCAGATTGCTGGTGATGTCGGCGACGCTCGACGGTGCGCGTGTCGCAAAATTACTGTCCGGCTCGCCGGTGATCGAGAGCGCAGGCCGCGCCTTTCCGGTCGATGTCCGCTATGACGAGCGGCAGGGCGGCGTCACCATCGAGGACGCGATGGCCAGGACGATCCGCTCGGCGCTTGCCGGGGAGGAGGGCAGCGTGCTCGCTTTCCTGCCCGGCCAGCGCGAGATCGAGCGCACCGCCGAGCGGCTGGCGGGCAAGGTCGGCGCCGATACCGACATCGTGCCGCTCTACGGCATGCTCGACAACAAGGCGCAGGACGCGGCGATCAAGCCGGCGCCGCTCGGCCGCCGCAAGGTCGTGCTGGCGACGTCGATCGCCGAAACCTCCATCACCATCGACGGCGTGCGCGTCGTCATCGATTCCGGCCTGTCGCGGCTGCCGCGCTATGAGCCGGCGAGCGGCCTGACGCGGCTGGAGACGGTACGTGCTTCCCGCGCTTCCGCCGACCAGCGCGCCGGCCGTGCCGGGCGCACGCAGCCGGGCGTCGCCATCCGGTTATGGCGGGCCGAGCAGACGGCGGCCCTGCCGGCCTTCACGCCGCCGGAAATCCTCGAGGCCGATCTTTCCGGCCTGTTGCTCGATTGCGCCGCGTTCGGTGTCGCCGATCCGACCAGCCTGTCCTTCCTCGACCCCCCGCCGGCTCCGGCGCTCACCGAGGCTAGGGCGCTGCTGCGCGCGCTCGATGCTGTCGATGCGGCAGGCCGCCTGACGGAAGCCGG
Source organism: Mesorhizobium sp. M1428 (assembly GCF_040317515.1). Taxonomy (NCBI): domain Bacteria; kingdom Pseudomonadati; phylum Pseudomonadota; class Alphaproteobacteria; order Hyphomicrobiales; family Phyllobacteriaceae; genus Mesorhizobium; species Mesorhizobium sp. M1428. Next base: position 9,407 of record NZ_JAMYKT010000021.1, on the reverse strand, counting down.
TGCCGCGATGCGCAAGCTGGCGCTACCGGTTCGGCTCGGCCATATGGTCGCCGAGGCGGCAAGGACCGGACAGGCGCTCGAGGCGGCGATGCTCGCCGTGCTGCTCACTGAGCGTGGCCTTGGGGGCGATGGTGCCGATCTCGAACGGCGGCTGATGCGCTTTCGCGCCGAAAAATCGCGGCGTGCCACCGCTGCCCGGCAGCTGGCCGAGAGATTGGCAAAGCAGGCGTTACCCTCCCCCTTGAGGGGAGGGGGGGTACACCCAGCGGGGCGGGGTGGGGGGGGGGGGGGCCCCCCCAAGCCGCGCGCCCCCCCCCCCCCCGCCCCCGCGGCGGCGGGGGGGGGGGCGGCCCCCGGGGCGGGCACGCCATCGCCGACCCCACCCCGTCTCCCTCGCCTTGCTGCGCAAGGCTCACTCGCCGACCCTCCCCTCAAGGGGGAGGGTAATGCCGGCGCTCTCCTCATCCATGCCTGGCCGGATCGGGTCGCCAAAGCGCGCGGCGAGCGTGGTCGCTTCGTGCTGGCCAACGGCTCGGGCGCCATGCTCGACGCCTCCGATCCGCTGGCCGGCGAGACCTGGCTCGTCGTCGCCGACCTGCAGGGCAAGGCGCAGAACGCCCGCATCACTGCGGCGGCAGCCATCGATGAGACGGATATCCGTGCCGTGCTGGCGGAAAGGATCGAGACGCGCCGCGAGGCGAGCTTCGACCGCGATAGGCGCGCGGTGCGGGTGCGCGAAACGGTTCGCCTCGGCGCCATCACCCTGTCCGAACGCATGCTGCCGGCGCCGACCGGTGCCGACGCAGACAGCGCCATTCTCGGCGCCTTGCGCGAACACGGCCTGTCCCTGTTGCCGTGGAACAGGGAGGCGGAGATGTTGCGGCAGCGGCTCGGCTGGCTGCATCGCGGCCTTGGCGCACCATGGCCCGATGTCTCCGATGCCGCGCTCGCCGAGCGCCTCGACGACTGGCTGCTGCCGTTCCTTTCCGGTGCCGCATCCTTTGCGGCGATTGATCCCAGCGTGCTTTCGCAAGGCCTGATAACGCTGGTGCCGCACGAATTGCAGCGCAAGATCGACATATTGGCGCCGACCCACTTCGACGCTCCGTCGGGCAGTCGGCTGCCGATCCGCTATGACGGCGAATGGCCGGTGCTGGCGGCGCGCGTGCAGGAGCTGTTCGGCCTCGACCGGCATCCGGCGATCGCCAACGGCACTGTGCCGCTGACGCTCGAATTGCTGTCGCCGGCGCATCGGCCGATCCAGACGACGCGCGACCTGCCCGGCTTCTGGCGCGGCTCCTGGGCCGATGTGCGGGCAGACATGCACGGCCGCTATCCCAGGCATGTCTGGCCGGAGAACCCGCTTCTCGCCGCCGCCACCAGCCGCGCCAAGCCGCGCGGTACCTGATGCTTCGAGGCTGTCATCCCGAACGGAAGGCAAGCTTCGGCAGTTTTTCGGAAAAGACCTCCGGCTGTTTCCCCTCTATAATCATTGGCCATGATAAACATCCTGCACGCACCCGACTTCCAGCAAAGCCAGCGGCTGCGCCTCAACACGCTGATCAGGTTGCGCTGGCTTGCCATCGTCGGCCAGAGCCTGACCGTGCTAGTCGTCGCTTACGGGCTGAAATTTCCGCTGCCGGTCAGCATGTGTTTTGCGCTGATCGCTTGTTCGGCCTGGATGAACCTTTTGCTGACCTTCCGCTATCCGGCGGCGCATCGGCTTACCCCGTTCTCGGCCTTCGCCATCCTGACCTTCGATAGCCTGCAGCTTGCCGGCCTGCTCTACATGACCGGCGGCCTCACCAATCCGTTTTCGCTGCTGATGACCGTGCCCGTCGTCGTCTCTGCGACGTCGCTGCCGCTGCGGCTGACGGCCATGCTCGGCGCGCTGGTGATCGTGGCGGCGACGCTGCTGGTCTTTTACCACCTGCCGCTGCCCTGGTACGAGGGCGCGCCATTGGCGATGCCGTTCATCTATGTCGCCGGCATATGGATGGCGGTGTTCTGCTCCATCGCCTTTACCGCGATCTATGCCTTCCGGGTGGCCGAGGAGGCGCGGCTGCTTGCTAACGCGCTTGCCGCCACCGAACTGGTGCTGCAGCGAGAACAGCATCTCTCGGCCCTCGACGGCCTCGCAGCGGCCGCCGCGCACGAGCTCGGCACGCCGCTCGCCACCATCACGCTTGTCGCCAAGGAGATGGAGAAGGCGCTTGGCGAAGATCCGAAATACGGCGAGGACGTGAAGCTGCTGCGTTCGCAGAGCGAGCGCTGCCGCGAAATCCTGAAGCGCCTGACCAGCCTTTCCTCCGAGAGCGAGGTGCACCTCTCGCGTCTGCCGCTGACCTCGCTGGTCGAGGAAGTGACGGCGCCGCACCGCGATTTCGGCATTTCGATCAAGCTTCGGCCGGGCGAGCGCATCGGCCCGGAACCGGTGGGCCGGCGCAATCCCGGCGTCATTTACGGCCTCGGCAATCTGGTCGAGAACGCCGTCGACTTTGCCCGCAAAAACGTCACCATACGCTGGAAATGGAATGAGGCCGCCGTCAGCTTCTCGATCATCGACGACGGGCCGGGCTTTCCGCCGGAGATCATCGACCGCATCGGCGAACCCTATATGTCAACGCGCCAGGGCACCGAAGCCGGCGGCGGCCTCGGCCTCGGCTTGTTCATCGCCAAGACCTTGCTCGAACGCTCCGGCGCGACGCTCGATTTCCGCAATTCGAGCGAGCCCGGCGAGGGCGCTATCGTGCAGATATCGTGGCCGCGCAGCGTCTTCCTCAATCCCGAGCAGGCTTCGGCCACCATGTTCGACACGGCCTAAATTGGACAATAGCGTTGCGAAACTATATTTGCGTAAAAATCAGGCAGCAGGATTTTCAGCACGATGAGTACTGACGAAACGATTGGCGCAATGGTCGAAGGCGAGGACACCTCGCTGCTGATCGTCGACGACGACAAGCCGTTCCTGACGCGGCTTGCCCGCGCCATGGAAACCAGGGGTTTCGTGGTCGAGACGGCGGAGAGCGTCGAGGAGGCGGTTGCCAAGGCGCGCGCCAATCCGCCGGCTTATGCGGTGGTCGACATGCGGCTGGCCGACGGCAACGGCCTCGACGTCGTCGCTGCCATTCGCGAGAAGCGCGACGATGCCCGCGCCATCATCCTCACCGGCTACGGCAACATCGCCACTGCGGTGACGGCGGTAAAGCTCGGCGCCATCGACTATCTGTCGAAGCCGGCCGATGCCGACGACATTTTTGCGGCTCTGACCCGCACCGCGGGCGAACGCGCAGCGCCGCCCGAAAATCCAATGTCGGCCGATCGCGTGCGCTGGGAGCACATCCAGCGCGTCTACGAAATGTGCGACCGCAACGTCTCGGAAACCGCACGCCGCCTGAACATGCATCGCCGCACGCTGCAACGCATCCTCGCCAAGCGCGCGCCGCGCTAAAGGGCTCTGACTACAGGCTTGCCCGGCCAGCGCTGTTTGCGCATCATCGCTTGGCGGTGTCGGACCTTGCCGCTGATACGACGGAGGCGACATGCAGGACGAAAAGCGGCTGGTCTCCATGCTGCGCGAATTCCTCGACAGCGAGGCGGCCGGCGGCCTCATCCTGATGGCTGCGGCGGCCTTGGCCCTGATCGTCGCCAATTCGCCGCTGGGCGAGGCTTATTTCTCCGCCCTCCATGCCTATCTCGGACCGCTCAGCGTCTCGCACTGGATCAATGACGGCCTGATGGCGGTGTTCTTCCTGCTGGTCGGCCTCGAGATCAAGCGCGAGATGCTCGACGGCCAGCTCTCGACCTGGCCGCGCCGCGTGCTGCCCGGCATCGCCGCCGCCGGCGGCATGGCAGTGCCGGCACTGGTCTACGTCGCCATCAACCGCAACAATCCAGCCGCTCTGTCCGGCTGGGCGATTCCGACCGCCACCGACATCGCCTTTGCGCTCGGCGTGCTGTCGCTGCTCGGCAGCCGCGTGCCGGGCTCGCTGAAGATATTCCTCACCGCGCTCGCCATCATCGACGATCTCGGCGCCGTGCTCATCATCGCGGTGTTCTATACCAGCGGCCTGTCGCTCGCCTATCTCGGCGCCGCCTTCGCCGTCATCGCGCTGCTGGTGGTGCTCAACCGCATGCGGGTGCTGACGCTGCTGCCCTATATCGTGCTCGGCATCGTTCTGTGGGTTTTGGTGCTCAAATCGGGCGTCCATGCGACGCTCGCTGGCGTTGCGCTGGCCCTCACCATCCCATTGAAGATATCGCCGGGCAGCGGCCACGATCTCGACCATTCGCCGCTGCACCGGCTCGAACACGGCCTGCACAAAATCGTCGCCTTTTTCGTCATCCCGATTTTCGGCTTCGCCAATGCCGGTGTCTCGCTTGGCGGCCTCAGCGCTGCCGCCCTGGCCGAGCCGCTGACGCTCGGCGTCGCCGCCGGTCTCGTCGCCGGCAAGCTGGTCGGCGTGTTCGGGTCTTCCGCGCTTGCCATCCGGCTTGGCTTCGCCGATCTGCCGGTCAATGCCGGCTGGCTGCATATGGTCGGCATTTCGCTGCTGTGCGGCATCGGCTTCACCATGAGCCTGTTCATCGGCCTGCTCGCCTTCGCCAGCGACGTCGCTCTGCAGGACGCGGTCAAGGTCGGCATCCTCGCCGGCTCCTTCATTGCCGCGCTCCTCGGCGCCGCTGTGCTGCTGGTGGCGCCGGCCGCAGGCGAAGCGGAGGAGGCGGAAGAATAGGCCCCGTCTCCTCGCGGGCGCTACCCGTGCGCAACCATGACGTGGCGGACGGCTGTATAGTCCTCCAGCGCGTAGAGAGACATGTCCTTGCCGTAGCCGGATTGCTTCAGTCCGCCATGCGGCATCTCGTTGGTCAGCATGAAATGGGTATTGATCCAGGTGCAGCCATATTGAAGCCGGGCCGCCGTCGCCATGGCGCGCGAAACGTCCTTGGTCCACACCGACGACGCCAGGCCGTAGTCAGAGTCATTGGCCCAGTTCACCGCTTCGTCGACTTCGGAAAAGCGGGTGACCGAGACCACCGGGCCGAACACTTCGCGGCGCACGATCTCGTCCTCCTGCAGCGCGCCGGCAACGACGGTCGGCTGGTAGAAGAAGCCGGAGCCCTCGCCAGGCTTGCCGCCCGTGGTGATCTCGATGTGCTTGAGCTCAGAGGCGCGCTCGACGAAGCTTGAGACGCGGTCGCGCTGGCGACGCGAGATCAACGGGCCGATCTCGTTTTCAGTATCGTCAGGACGATCATATTTGATGGTCGAGACCGCAGCGGAGAGGTCGGCGACGAGCTTGTCGTAGATTTTCTTGCCGGCATAGATGCGGCAGGCGGCGGTGCAGTCCTGGCCGGCATTGTAATAGCCGAAGGCGCGCAGGCCGTTGACCACCGCACCGAGATCGGCGTCATCGAAGACGATGACCGGCGCCTTGCCGCCGAGCTCGAGATGCGTGCGCTTGACCGATTTGGCGGCGGCCTGCAGCACCTTCTTGCCGGTGGCGACGTCGCCGGTGATCGAGATCATGTTGACCTTCGGATGGTTGATCAGCGTGTTGCCGACGCTGTCGCCGCGGCCGAGCACGACGTTGACGACGCCTTCCGGCAGGATCTCGGCAAGGATTTTAGCCAGCTTCAGCGCGGTCAGCGGCGTCTGTTCCGACGGCTTGAAGACGACGGTGTTGCCGCCGGCAATCGCCGGCGCCACCTTCCAGGCCATCATCATCAGCGGATAGTTCCACGGCGCGATCGACGCGACAACGCCGATGGCGTCGCGGCGGACCATCGAGGTGTGACCGGGAATGTATTCGCCGGCGACCTGGCCGGGCATCGAGCGGACCGCGCCGGCAAAGAAGCGGTAGCAGTCGACGATCGCCGGGATCTCGTCATTGAGCACGGCATTGATCGGCTTGCCGCAGTTCAGCGCCTCGAGCGCCGCGAAATCCTTTGCCGCGGCCTCGATGCGATCGGCGATCTTCAGGAGATAGCCGGCGCGCTGCGCCGGCGTGGTGCGCGACCAGGTGACGAAGGCTTTTTCGGCGGCAAGCACTGCCGCTTCGATCTGCGCTGGGCTGGCCTCGGGCAGATTGAGGATGGTCGCCCCGGTCTTCGGGTTGAGGATCGGTTCCTCGGTCTCGGTGCCTTTTTCGAATTTCGAGCCGATCAGCATCTGCGTGTCCATGGAAGTCTCTCCCTTATGAACGAGATCATTTGCCCGAACCGGCGATCTGGTCGCCGTCGCGGGTCAGGTAATAGGCAGCGAGGATGGGAAGCAGCGTCACCAGCACCACGACCATCGCCACTACATTGGTGACCGGACGCTGGCGCGGACGGATCAACTCTTCGAGCATCCAGATCGGCACCGTCTGCTGCTGGCCGGCGGTGAAGGTGGTGACGATGACCTCGTCGAAGGACAGCGCAAAGGCGAGCATGCCGCCAGCCAGCAGCGCGGTTGCGATGTTGGGCAGCACGACATGCCGAAAGGTCTGGAAACCGTCGGCGCCGAGATCCATCGACGCCTCGATCATCGAGCCGGACGTGCGGCGGAAACGGGCGACGGCATTGTTGTAGACGACGACCACGCAGAAGGTGGCGTGGCCGAGCACGATCGTCCAGAACGAAAACGGGATTTCGGCCAGCGCGAAGGCCGAGCGCAGCGCAATGCCGGTGATGATGCCGGGCAGCGCGATCGGCAGGATGACCAGCAGCGAGATGGTTTCGCGGCCGAAGAATTTTGTGCGGGACACGGCCGCGGCGCACAGCGTGCCGAGGACCAGCGCGATGGCGGTCGAGATCGCCGCGACGCGCACCGACAGCGACAGCGCCTGCCAGACGTCGGGCCGGTTCCAGGTGACGGCGAACCATTGCGTGGTCAGGCCCGGCGGCGGCCAGACGAAGCTCTTCTCCTCGATGGTGAAGGCATAGACGAAGATCAGCAGGATCGGCAGGTGCAGGAAGAGCAGGCCGCCGGTGGCAGCGAGCTTCAGGCCGAGAGGCGCGGATGGGCCACGGTCAGAGCGCATCGAAAGCCCCCATACGCTTGGCGCCCCAGAGATAGAAGCCCATGATGACAATGGGCACCACGGTAAAGGCGGCGGCAAGCGGGATGTTGCCGGCAGTGCCTTGCTGCGAATAGACGGCCTGGCCGATGAACAGCCGCGAGGTACCGATGATCTGCGGGATGATGTAGTCGCCGAGCGTCAGCGAGAAGGTGAAGATCGAGCCGGCGACGATGCCGGGCAGCGCCAGTGGGAACAGCACGTTGCGGAAGGTCTGGCCGGGCGAGGCTCCCAGATCGGACGAGGCCTCGACCAAATTGCCCGGCACGCGCTCGAGTGCGGCCTGCACCGGCAGGATCATGAAGGGCAGCCAGACATAGACGAAGACGATGAAGGTGCCGGTTGAGGAGACCGACAGCGAGTTACCGCCGACGACCGGCAGCGATAGCCAGGCATCAAGCAGCCATAGAAGATGCAATTTGGCCAGCAGCCACGTCAGGATGCCTTCCTTGGCCAGGATCAGCTTCCAGGCATAGATCTTGACCAGGTAGCTCGACCACAGCGGTAGCATGACGCCGAGATAAAACAGCGCCTTCCAACGGCCGCGCGCATAGCGCGCCGCATAATAGGCGATGGGAAAGGCGATGACCGCCGACGCGAACGTCACCAGCGCCGCCATTGTCACCGTGCGCAGGATGATGTCGAGATTGGCGGCCTGCAGCAGGTCGCCATAGGTCTTTAGCGTGAACTGCCGGTTGATCAGGCCGGAGAACTCGTCGATCGAAAAGAAACTCTGCAAAAGCAGCGCGAACAGCGAGCCGATATAGACGATGCCGAGCCACAGAACCGGCGGCAGCAGCATGAGCAGAAGCAGGAGTTGCGGCCGGCGCCAGAAGAGATCCGACAGCGCGCCGCGCAAGCCGCCGCTTCCCGGCAGGATGGCGGGGGCGGGACTGGAGTTGAGCGCGGCGATGGTCATGACGCGCCTATCGTGTTGATTGGATCAATGGTGGAAAGGCCGAGATCCTTCACACCCCCCTCTGTCCTGCCGGACATCTCCCCCGCAAGGGGGGAGATCAGCAGCTTGTCTGCCCCGCCAGTTCTGCAATGTTGGAGATTGGCGAAGCCAGTGGTAACGGCCAATCTCCCCCCTTGCGGGGGAGATGTCCGGCAGGACAGAGGGGGGTGCCGTAGGGCGCCAACCTCGGACGCATACCCCGCTTCAAACCCGGCCCTCATCCCAGCTCGTCCATCAAATGCAAATGCTCGCGGTTGAAGGTGAGCACCACCGCCTCGCCCTCCCGGGGCAAGGCAGCACCCGCCGGCACGATGGCATGCAGCCGCAAGCCCTCTGCATCGAGTGCCAGTCTTGTCGTGGCGCCGAGATAATTGGTCGAGACGAGGCGGGCGGCAACGCCTTCGCCGTTGGCCCGGCCAATACGGATGGATTCGGGCCGCAGGCTGCCCCAGCGATGCTGGCCGGCATAGCGCTGGACGAAATCCGGCGGCAGCACGTTGGACGAGCCGACGAAATCGGCGACGAAGCGGGTCTTGGGGCGCTGGTAGATGTCTTCCGGCGTGCCGATCTGCATGATCTTGCCGTCGTTGAAGACGGCGACGCGGTCGGCCATCGACAGCGCTTCGCCCTGGTCGTGGGTGACGAACACGAAGGTGATGCCGAGCGCCTTCTGCAGCGATTTCAACTCCTCCTGCATGTTTTCGCGAAGCTTGAGGTCGAGCGCGCCGAGCGGCTCGTCGAGCAGCAGCACCTTGGGTTGGTTGACCAGCGCCCGGGCGAGCGCGACGCGCTGGCGCTGGCCGCCGGAAAGTTGACCAGGGCGACGCGCGCCGTAGCCGGGAAGCCGCACCAGCGCCAGCGCCTCTTCCGCCGCCTTTTGCCGCTCCGATCTGCCGACGCCCTTGACCATCAGCCCATAGGCGACGTTGTCGAGCACGTTGAGATGCGGGAACAGCGCATAATCCTGGAACACGGTGTTGACGTTGCGGCGATAGGGCGGCACGCCCTCGGCGCGTTCGCCGAAGATCGAGATCGAGCCCGCCGTCGGCTGCTCGAACCCGGCGATGAGGCGCAGGCACGTCGTCTTGCCCGAACCGGAAGGCCCGAGCATGGCGAAGAACTCGCCCGGCACGATGTCGAGATCGACCGCGTCGACGGCACGCACGCTGCCGAAATGGCGGGAGACTTTTTGGAAGGAAACGGCGGAGGTCATGGGCTGTCCTGATCTGTCAGGCTCATTAAATTTCAGGCGGTTGTGCCGCCCCTCATCCGCCTGCCGGCACCTTCTCCCCGTATAGCGGACGCTATCGGATTCACACATTTTGCAGATTGAGTTTGGTTCCGTACTTGATGGCGTGGAATTCGGCGAGGCCGATGCGCATGACCTT
>NZ_JAMYKT010000020.1:0-93289 GCF_040317515.1 Mesorhizobium sp. M1428 | reverse complement strand
TCATTCAACCCTCCTTCGGCTTTTCCGGCCGAAATAGAATCGAGCTTCGCCGCAAAGCGCAACCCAGATGTGTGAATGCGATAGGTGAAGGACGGGGAGAGGGGTCGCCAGCGTTGCGGCCAAGCCCCTTCTCCCCGTTCTTTACGGGGAGAAGTGCCCGGCAGGGCGATGAGGGGCAGCGCCACGATGGCAATTGGTGCTGCTACGGGATGCAGAGACCGCCGTTCGCAGGCCGATCAAATACCAACGAAGCCTAAGCCGTCGCCTTGGCCTTCCTGCCTCTGCCCTTGACGGGCGCGGGCGGGGCGGCTTTGCGGCCGAGGCCGATCGCCTTGGCGAGCTGCGAACGCGAGGCCGCGTAGTTGGGGGCGACCATCGGGTAGTCGGACGGCAGGCCCCATTTGGCGCGATAGGCGTCTGGCGTCAGGCCGAAATGAACGCCGATATGGCGCTTCAAGGATTTGAACTTCTTGCCGTCCTCGAGACAGATAATGTAGTCCGGCGTCACCGATTTCTTGGGATTGACGGCAGGCGTCAGCGGCGCGGCGACCGGCACTGCCGGTTGCCCGAGCCCGCTTATGGAAGCGCTGACGCTGGCGATGAGATCGCCGAGGCCGGAAGCCGGCAAGCGGTTCTTCTCGACATATGCGGAGACGATATGGGCGGTCAGCTCGAGCAGGTCGATGTCTTTGCGAGCGTTGTTGGTGTCGTCGATCAATCTATTTCTCCGTCCGTGGGGGTCGCAGAAATTCCTAGTCGGCAAATCTGCGCAATGCAATGACGCCGCACCACGTCACACATTATTTTGAATAATAATACTAACGGCAGCGCGGGATTAACAACCCTGAGCCGGTGCTCGATAATATCAGACAATCAGCAATATCAGATAATCAGGGATTTGTCGCGCCACAGTCGAAATCCGCCTTCGAAGGCGCGTGTGTTGTCGCCGCGTCTGCAATCGGCGGGCAAGTCGGTGAGTTCATCGACATTGCCGCCGCCGATGACCACGTAATCCGGCTGCATGGCGGTGCGAAGCCGGTCGACGACGTCGAAGACGTATTTGCGCCATTTCTTCTTGCCGCGCTTTTGCAGGCCGCGTTCGCCGACATAGTCTTCGAAACTGCCGCGCTTCTTGTAGGGAAGATGGGCAAGCTCCATCGGCTGGGCGACGTTATCGACGATCATCGCGGCGCCCAGGCCGGTGCCGAGGCCAAGGAACAGCATGCGGCCGCCCTCATAACTGCCGATGGCCTGCATAAGCGCATCGTTGACGACTTTCACCGGCTTGCCGAACTCAGCGGCGAAATCGCAGCCGACCCAGCCCTTGCCGAGATTGGCGGGTTCGATCAAAGGCCGGTTGTGGTACGCCGGGCCCGGATAGCCCATCGAGACGACATCGTAGTGCAGCCCTTCGGCGAGCGTCTTCACCGCCGCGACCATCTGCTGCGGCGTCAGCTCCGGTCCGGAAGCGGTTCTGCGCTCCTCTGCGGCGGCGCTGGTGCGGATCTTGACGTGCGAGCCGCCGATATCGATCGCAAGCACGATCTTTTCGGCATCGGGTGCCGGTTGCTTTACTGCTTTCGCCATGGCCGTCGCCTCCCAGAAATCATGTCGCTGGATTGATCCAGCCGTTCGGCGGCCCGAATCCAGCCATGGCTTCGGCCGGCCCCCATGTCTTTGGCGCGTAGACGGGAGGCGGCGTGGTGTCGCCGAGCACCGGGCCGACGATGCGCCAGGCGAGCTCGCTGGCGTCCTGGCGGGTGAACAGCTGGCCGTTGCCGTTCATGGCGTCGCCGATCAACCGCTCGTAAGGCGGCATGTCGCCCTTCGAATCGTCGAGCGCGGTGAGCTCGACCTGTTCGCCGACCATGTCGTCGCCGGGTGCCTTGCGCCGGGCTCCGATCGAGATCGCCACCTGCGGATCGATGCGGAAGCGCACGTGATTGCAGTCGCCGGGCTTGATTGGATCGAAGACGTCGAGCGGCGGCCGCTTCAGCCGCACGATGACCTCGGTGGCGTGCACCGGCAGGGATTTGCCGGCGCGGATGAAGAACGGCACATCCTGCCAGCGCCAGGTATCGACGAAAAAGCGCACCGCCGCGAAGGTCTCGACCGGCGAGTTCGGCGCCACGCCCGGCTCGTTGAGATAGCCGTCGAACTGGCCGCGCACGACATCGTCCCTGGTCAGCGTCCGGATCGCCCGCAGCACCTGCACCTTCTCGTCGATCAGATCGTCGGCCGAGCGGCCGACCGGCGGCTCCATGGCGAGCAGCAACAGGATATTGAGCAGGTGGTTTTCGATGACGTCGCGGATGCAGCCGACCTCGTCATAGAAGCGGCCGCGCCCCTCGACACCGAAATCCTCGGCCATGGTGATCTGCACGCTCTCGACGTAATTGCGGTTCCAGATCGGCTCGAGGAAGGAATTGGCGAATCGGAAATAGAGCAGGTTCTGGATCGCCTCCTTGCCGAGATAGTGGTCGATGCGAAAGATCGACTTCTCGTCGAAGACCAGATGCAGCACCCGGTTCAGCCAGCGCGCCGACTGCAGATCGTGGCCGAATGGCTTTTCCACCATCAGGCGCGCGCCTTGGGCGGCGCCCGACTGCTCCAGCCCCTGGACGACCACCTCGAACATCGGCGGCGGCACCGCCAGATAGTGCAGCGGCCGCTCAGCGCTGCCGAGCGCGGTCTTCAGCTTCTCGAAGGTCGCAGGCGCCCGGTAGTCGCCGCTGACATAGCGCAGCAGCGATGCAAGCCTGGCAAAGATATTGTCGTCGATGCTGCCCAAGGCGTTGACGATGCCGTCGCGGGCGCGCGCCTGCAGCTTGGCGAGGTCCCAGGGATCGAAGGCAACGCCGATCACCGGCTCGTTCAGCGTCCCCTTGGCCACCATGGCGTAAAGGGCAGGGAAGATCTTCTTGTGGGCGAGATCGCCGGTGGCGCCGAAAAGCACCAGCGTGTCCGATCGTTCCTGGCTCATGAGCGTGCCTCCCTGTCGCCCGTCACGCGCCGGCCTTGGGTTTTTCGACATGGCCGCCAAAGGCATAGCGCATGGCGGACAGAAGCTTGTCGGCGAATTCGGATTCGCCTTGCGAGGAGAACCTGTCGAACAGCGCCGAGGACAGCACCGGCGCCGGCACGCCGGTGTCGATCGCCGCCTTCAGCGTCCAGCGGCCTTCACCGGAATCCGAGACCCGCCCGCCGAACTGCGTCAGCGACGAATCGGCCTTCAGCACGCCGGCCGTCAGGTCGAGCAGCCACGAGCCGATGACGCTGCCATGCCGCCAGACCTCCGCCACCTCAGCGATGTCGATGTCGAACTGGTAATATTGCGGGTTTTCGAGCGGGCTGGTTTCGGCGTCGGCGGTGCGCTGCCTTTTGCCGGCATTTGCCGACTTCAGGATGTTCATGCCCTCGGCATAGGCGGCCATGACGCCGTATTCGATGCCGTTATGGACCATCTTGACGAAATGGCCGGCGCCGCTTGGTCCGCAGTGGAGATAGCCGAAGGGCGCGGTTCCAGCATCCTTGGCAGGGACGGGCGAAGCGGCGTCGACGCCGGGCGCCAGCGTTGCGAAGACCGGGTCGAGATGCTGGACCGCGCTGTCGGGGCCGCCGATCATCAGGCAGTAGCCGCGCTCGAGGCCCCAGACGCCGCCGCTGGTGCCGACATCGACATAGCTCAAGCCTTTCAAGGCGAGGCGCGCGGCGTGGTCGACGGCCTCGTGATAATAGGAATTGCCGCCGTCGATGATGATGTCGCCAGGTTCCATCAACGCGGCCACCTGGTCGACGATCCTGCCGGTGATCGCCGCCGGCAGCATCAGCCAGGCGCTGCGCGGCTTCGCCAGCTTGCCGACGAACTCCTCCATCGAGGCGGCTCCGACCGCGCCGGCGCTCACAAGCGCGGCGACGCTCGCCGGGTTGATATCGTAGACGACGCATTCGTGGCCATCACGCAGCAGGCGCCGAACCATGTTGGCGCCCATCCGGCCCAGTCCCATCATTCCTGTCTGCATGGTCTTGTCCTGCCTTACTTGAGGGATCGATGATCTAGTGGCGCTGTTATTGAAGCATGATCTTTTCCGAAAACCGGTCTCCACTTTGCGGGATCATGCTCTATCCGGTATCGCCGATGCCGACAGAAAAATCAGCGTTCTCCCAACCGTCGGCATCGGACCAGAAGAATGTGAAGACAATGCTATTGCCCGGAGCAAGCTCGGCAACCGGCAATTCCGCAAGATGGATGCCGAAAGCGTTCGCGGCGGTCTCGGTGTCATGGACGGTTGCCCAATTGTCGCTGCTCCAATGAACCACCGCCCGGGCCAGAAGTTCGATGCGCAGCGCCTTGCCTGTCGGCATGGTACGGATCTTGTGGTTGAAGCGCCATGCCCTGAAGCGCGACACTGTCCTGCCCTCGATATAGCGCTTGACGCCTTGCGGCGGCATGTCGAACACCGTGCCGTCGCGCAGCGACCGCAGCAGCTTGATGTGCTCGGAATGCGCCCAGACCAGCGGCTTGGCGCTGCCGGAGGGCCCGCCATGCCGCAATTCGCGCTCCGGCATGTCCGGACCATCCCAGACCTGCTCCGGCAGCAGGCCGCCCGGTCCGGCAGAGTTCTCGAACGTCCTGAGCAGGCTTGCCGCGCTGTCCTCGCGTCCGGCCGCCAGCTCGTAATGGGCGCGCTCGCCGACCAGAAGAGGCCAGGGCCGACCCTGGCCGGTTCCATCGAAGGGTGCGCCGTCGGCATGCTCGCCATAGCCATCGCCATTGTAGCGGTACCAGAGCGGGCCCTGCGGCAGTTCGCAGCGCAATTGCGCGTCGATGACCTTGACCGTGTCGAGGATGCGCGGATCGTCGGCTGCCCTCAAGCCGAAGCGGACCAGCGCCAGCGCATCCGGGCTAACAATCGCTTCGGCCGGCCGATCCGTATCGCCGGGTGGGCGGTTCTTGATCGGCACAAAGCCGTCCTTCGGCGATGCCGCGCCGGCGGTGTCGGGCGGGGCGATGCGGACATAATAGCCTTCGACGCCGGCTTGCTCGCATGCGGCGGTGCCGGCGACGTAGGTCCAGCGCTCGGTCTGATCGTTCCAGACATCGGCAGTCTCGCGCAGATAGTTTGCCGGCTCTGTTTTGCCGGCGGCATCGAACATGTCGGCAGCCGCAAGCAGCGCGGCGATCTCGACCGCAAGCGTGAACGGGCTGTAGCCGGCGTCTTCTTCCCAGCGGTCCTCGCCGGTGACCGGGCCATTGCGAACGACATAGGCGGCAGCGCGCTCGATCATCGGCATGAAGGAGGAGAGTACCGCAGCCGGCAAATGCCCGGCGCGGCGCAGCGCGTCGGCGAGCAGCAGCGGGAAGGCGCATTCGTCCATCTGGATGCCCGGCCAATAGACCGATCCGTCGAGCCAGGCGTTCTGCGGCCAATGGCCGTCCGGCTGCTGGATCGCGCGCAGATAGCCAAGGATGCGCAAGGCTTCCGCCGGGTCGCCGGCGGCGAGGAAGCCGCCGGCGGTTTCGACCAGATCGCGCGGCCAGACCAGGTGATAGCCGCCGAGATCGTCGTCGCCCTTGTTGAAGCCCCACGGGATCGACAGGCTGGCAACCGCGGCTCCCGCCGACGACCGGTGTGTAGCCAGCACAGCCGTGCTGAGGCGGTAGCTGTTGAGGCAGGACGCCGCATGCCGGTCCAGCGGCAGCAATCCGGCCTGCCATTGGCGCCATTTGTCGATGTAGGATCTGGCTGCGGGCCCAAAACCTTGCCTCAGGCTGGCGAAAGCCGTTTCCGCCGCCTGTTGCGGCGTCGTGCCGAAGCCGAGCGCCAGCAATATTTTTGGGTTCGCGGCCGAAAAGCCGATCTCGCCGGTCAGCGCGACATTGCCGTCCTCGGCCCTGCGGCAGGCCGGATCGAGCCGGCCGCCTTGACGAAGCTGCTGCCAGCCGTCGGAGACGCCGACATAGCCGGCCGAGCACGCCTTCCACGGCAGCGACGAGGCGAGCGCCAGGCAGGTGCCGCGTCCCGATGCAAACAGGACAGGCTGTCCTTCATGGTCGCCGATCCAGGCGGTGTTGCCCATGCCGGCGTTAACGAGGTGTGGAGCCAGCAGCGCGTGGACGCGGTAGTCGGCGGCAGCGCCTTTGAGCGGCGTGAACATGATCTCCTGCAGCAGGACGGGACGTTCCGGATCCGTCAGGATGCGCTTTTCGATCCGGTAGGTTCCATCGCTTGCGGTGTTGACCAGCCGGTAGGCGGGCACCGCGTCCTCGAGGGGTTCGATGTGATGCTCGGCGTCGCGCTTTTCTTCCGAGAAATAGCCGTCGGGTCCGGTGACGATCAGCCCCAGATCGCGGGTGCAGGCGCTATCGAGGCGGGGATAGTAGATCTCGTTGAGGATACCGTGGCTGATGGTGAACCAGATCGGGCAGGCCAGCGAGAGCGCGGTGCCGACGCCGCTCTTGGCGCTCGACGTCCAGCGCGCCGGAATGCCGGGTGCACCCGGGGCAAGATTCGCTGCCATTCAATCGATCTCCAGTGCCATCCCTAGACCAGGAGTCGAACCGGTTTCAATGATTGCACCGCAAGTTGATCGCCGGCCATGGATTGCTGTTGACAGCTTGTCGCCTATCTGCATTTGTCTGATAATAGATAAAAAACAAGATTGTGAGCGTATCAGCCATTACCCACCAGCCAGCCATTAACCACCAGTAAGACAGCAACTCACGGGAGGAGTATGACATGAAGAAAATATTCGTTTTGGGCGCCCTTGCGGCAATGCTCGCCGCAGGCACCGCGCTTGCCGACACCAGCGGCAAGAAGATCGCCTTCTCCAACAATTACGCCGGCAATTCGTGGCGGCAGGCGATGCTGGACAGCTACGCCATCGTCACCAAGAAGGCGGTTGCCGACAAGGTAGTCGGCGCCGCGGACGTCTTCACGACGGCCGACAAGGAAGTGCCGACGCAAGCAGCCCAGGTGCAGAACCTGATCCTGCAGGGCTATGACGCGATCGTGATCAACGCGGCGTCTCCGGATGCGCTCAACGGCGCCATCAAGCAGGCCTGCGACGCCGGCATCGTCGTCGTCTCCTTCGACGGCATCGTCACCGAACCCTGCGCCTACCGCGTCGTCGTCGACTTCAAGGACATGGGCAAGCAGGAAGTCGAGCAGATGGCCAAGTTCCAGCCGAAGGGCGGCAACCTGCTGGAAATCCGCGGCCTCGCCGGCACCTCGATCGACGATGCCATCCATGCCGGCATCCTCGAAGGTGTCGCCGCCCACCCCGAGTTCAAGATCGTCGGCTCGGTGACCGGCGACTGGGACCAGACCACGGCACAGAAGGCCGTCGCGACGATCCTGCCGTCGCTGCCGGATGTGGTCGGTGTCGTCGACCAGGGCGGTGACGGCTACGGCGCGGCGCAGGCCTTCGCCGCCGCCGGCAAGCCACGCCCGACCATCATCATGGGCAATCGCCAGGACGAGTTGCAGTGGTGGAAGGAGCAGAAGGAAAAGGACGGTTACCAGACCTGGTCGGCATCGATCGCACCGGGCGTATCGACGCTTGCCTTCTGGGTGGCGCAGCAGGTGCTCGACGGCCGCACCGACGTGCCGCACGACCTGCTGGTGCCCTATCTTGCCTTCACGCAGGACGATTTCGAGACCGCACTGCCGAAGATTCCGAAGGGCGGCGTCGCCAGCCACGAATACACGCAGGAAGACGCCATCGCGGCGATCAAGGCCAACATCAAGTGAGCATGGCACTATTGTTGCCGCCACAGATAACCGGGTATCGTTGAGGGATGCCCGAGGCCAATGCAGACATCATCAGGCCTGACGGCGCCGTAAAACCTTTCGGCGCCGTCAGTTTGGACATCATAAGACTGGACGGCGCCGAAAAACATTTCGGTGCCGTCAGGGCGCTTGCCGGTGTCGATTTCAGCGTTCGTGCCGGAGAATGCGTCGGTCTCGTCGGCCATAACGGTGCCGGGAAATCGACGCTCATGCATATGGTGGCGGGCACGCTTACCCCGGACGGCGGGCGGATCGCGGTCCGCGGCGGCGTCGAGGCAAGTTATTCGGTGCCGCGCGCACAGCAGCTCGGCATACGCTGCGTTTTCCAGGAACTGTCGCTCTGCCCGAACCTCAGCGTCGCCGAGAACACGCGGATCAACCACGCGTCGCTTAATGGCTTCGGCTGGCGGCGCAAGGCGGCCGATCTGATCGCCGCCAAGCTCGACGAGATCTTCCCCGGCCACAGCATCTCGGCATCCGACATCGTCGGCGACCTTTCCATCACCAGCCGGCAGATGGTGGAGGTGGCACGCGCCTTCACGGTCACGCAGGAGCCGCTCGAACTGGTCATCCTCGACGAGCCGACCTCCTCGCTCGATGCGCATACCGCGGGCCAGCTGCTGGCGTTCGTGCGCCGCTTCATCGCCGCCGGCAAGAGCTGCATCCTGATCTCGCATGTGCTGGGCGAAGTGCTCGGAAACGCCGACCGCATCGTGGTGATGCGCGACGGCAAGGTGGTCGCCGCCGGACAGGCCTATCAATTCGACCGCGACAGGCTGGTGACGGCGATGGGCGGAGCGGAGGCGCGCGAGAAGGCCGCCGCAGAGATTGCGAGCGGCAAGCCGGAGCCCGGTCCGCTGCGGGTCCGGGCGCGTCCGGCGCGACAGCAGGACGGCAACGAGCTTGTCGCCCATGCCGGTGAGATCATCGGCCTTGCCGGACTTGCCGGGCATG
Organism: Mesorhizobium sp. M1428; assembly: GCF_040317515.1. Lineage (NCBI taxonomy): Bacteria > Pseudomonadati > Pseudomonadota > Alphaproteobacteria > Hyphomicrobiales > Phyllobacteriaceae > Mesorhizobium > Mesorhizobium sp. M1428. Next base: position 84,542 of record NZ_JAMYKT010000020.1, on the reverse strand, counting down.
GGCAGACCGACCTTTTGCTGGCGATCTTTGCCGCGGCTTCGCGTGCCAAAACCGGCATCGAGGTCACCGCGCCGGTGGCGCTGGTTGCCGGCGACCGCCAGTCGGACGGCATTTTTCCGCAATGGTCGATTGCCGAGAACATCGGCATCCGTTCGCTTGCGCGATTGCGCAACGGCCTCTTGATCTCGCCGCAGCGCGAAGCCGAGCTCGCCGAGTTGTGGCAGCGGAAAATCGGCATCCGTACGCCCGACATGAACAACAACATCTTCTCGCTGTCCGGCGGCAACCAGCAGAAGGCGCTGTTCGCGCGGGCGCTCGGCTCCGACGCCAAGATCGTGCTGATGGACGATCCGATGCGCGGCGTCGACATCGGCACCAAGCTCGAAGTCTACGACCTGGTGCGCGAGGAGGCTCGCCATGGCCGCACTTTCCTCTGGTATACCACCGAAACCGAAGAGCTCGACAATTGCGACCACATCTATGTGTTCAAGAACGGCCGGATCGTCGCCAACCTTCGTCGCGACGAACTGACGGAGGAAAAGATCATCCAGTCCTCGTTCGGCGACGCGGCCTGAGATGACAGCGGTATCCATCGAGAATGGGCTAAAATCTTCGGCTCGCGCCACGAGGCGGGCGCGCATGCTGCGCAGCCTGCTGCCGGCACTGTCGCTGGCGCTGGTGCTCATCGCCATCGCCTGGCTCAACCCGCGCGCCATCAGCTACTTCGGTTTCAGCCTGATGCTCAATCTGGCGATCCCGATCGCGCTGGCGACGATCGCGCAGATGTTCGTCATCGCCGGCAACGAGCTCGATCTGTCGATCGGCACCTTTGTCGGCTTCGTCGGCTGCGTGACGGCGACATGGCTGAAGGACGCGCCGCTGCTCGGCGTCATCATCCTGCTCGGGTCGATCGGTGTCTACGCGCTGCTCGGCGCGCTGATCCATTTGCGCAACCTGCCCTCTATCGTGGTGACGCTCGGCATGAGTTTTGTCTGGCAGGGCATGGCCATCCTCATCCTGCCGAAGCCCGGCGGCAAGGCGCCGGACTGGCTGCTGGCGCTGATGGCCTTCAAGCCACCCTTCATTCCGTTCCCGATCATCGCCGCATTGCTGATCGCGGCCGTCGTCCACTTTGGCCTGATGCGCACTTCCTATGGCGTCATCCTGCGCGGATCGGGCGGCAATTCAGCTGCATTGAAGCGCGCCGGCTGGTCGCTGCTGCGCACCAAGATCGCGCTGTTTGCGCTGACCGGCCTGTTCGGCGTTTTGTCCGGCATGGCGCTGATCGGCATCACCACCTCGGCCGATGCCAATATCGGCAATGGCTACACGTTGCTTTCGATCGCCGGCGTCATCCTCGGCGGCGGCGAGTTCGTCGGCGGCCGGGTGTCGCCGATCGGCGCCGTCATCGGCGCGCTGACGCTGGCGCTGGCGGCATCGCCGCTCTTGACCTTCATGCACATTCCGCCCGACTGGCAGGTCGCCGCCAATGGCGCCATCCTGATCATCGTGCTGGCGGCGCGGGTGCTGATCAGCCGCAGGGAGAGGTGAGCATGGCCTCGCTGCGGACACTGCTCGCCAGACCCTGGATCTGGTCGTTCTTCGGGGCGCTGCTGGTATGGCTGGCGACCATCGCCTTCACCGGCGGCTATGGCGGCGGCGGCATGATCACGGCGGCGCTGTCGCTCGCCGTCTTCACCGTCATCGTCGGCGTCGGGCAGATGTTCGTCATCACGCTCGGGCCGGGCAATGTCGACCTGTCGCTGCCGGCCAATATCGGCCTTGCCAGCGCCGTCGCCATGAAGGTCATGGACGGCAATGATGCGATGATCGCGGTCGGACTGCTGGCAGCGCTTGCCTGCGGCATGGCGATCGGCGCCGTCAACTACCTGCTGATCTGGGCGCTGCGCATTCCGCCGATCATCGCGACGCTGTCGGCCAGCTTCGTCATCCAGTCGGTCGATATCAGCTATGGGCGCGGCTTGCAGATCAAGCCGCCGCCGGGCTTTGCCGATTTCACCAACTGGCAGGTGTTCGGCATCCCGGTGCTGGCGATCCTAACCGTGCTGTTCACCATCGGCGCCGGCATCGTTTTGCAGCGCATGATTTACGGACGCTCGGTGCTGGCGATCGGCCAGAACATCCGCGCCGCCTGGCTGGCAGGCGTCAAGGTCGGCCGCACCCGCTTCCTTACCTACACGCTGTCGGGCGCGCTCGGCGGCCTCGACGGCGCACTGCTCGCCGGTTATTTCCGCGGCGCCAACGTCGATATCGGCAATGAGTATCTGCTGGCCTCGATCGCGGTCGTTGTCATCGGCGGCACGTCGGTGGCGGGCGGCAAGGCCAATGTGCCGGGGGTCTGGGGCGCGGCGCTGTTCCTGGTGCTGCTGTTGACCATGCTCAACACGTTCGGCGTCAGCGTCGGCGTCCGCCTGGTGCTGACAGGGCTGATCATCGTCGGCGTCATTACCGCCGCCGGTGGGCAGAAAGCGCTGCGCTGAGGCAAGGACACCGACGGCGCGAGGATATCGATCCGGCCCGCAACACGTGGTTCCCATCCGCATGCCAGCGCTGTAAATCCCGTCGCGATATTGGCCAACATCATTGCATGAGGTTTGCGTGTCCGATTTCGTCAGCACTACAAGACACGGCAACGTCGCGCTGGTGAGCATCGACAATCCACCTGTCAACGCGCTGAGCTTCCATGTGCGCGAGCCGCTGATGCGGGCGCTCGTTTCCCTGCGCGACGAGCCGTCGGTGGGAGCAATCGTGATAGCATGCGCCGGGCGGACCTTCGTCGCCGGCGCCGACATCACCGAATTCGGCAGGCCGGCACAGCAGCCGGAATTGCGCGCCATTGTCGCCGTGCTGGAAACCATCACCAAGCCGACGGTCGCCGCCATTCACGGCACTGCGCTCGGCGGCGGCCTGGAACTGGCGCTCGGCTGCCATTTCCGTGTTGCCGACCGAGCGGCAAGGCTCGGCCTGCCGGAAGTCAAGCTCGGCCTGCTGCCGGGCGGCGGCGGCACGGTTCGCCTGCCGCGCTTGGTTGGTCCGCTGAAGGCACTCAGCATGATCGTTTCGGGAACGCCGGTCGGTGCGGCCGAGGCGCTCGCCGACGGCCTGGTGGATGCCGTCTTCGATGGCGACCTGATCGCGCAAGCGGTGAGTTTTGCGGCAGACATGGCCGCCAAAGGCGGTCTCTTCACGCCGGTGCGCGATCGCAACGATCGCCTCGACCAGGCCGACTTGCCGGCTTTCGACAAGCAGGCCGCAGCGCTTGCGGGCAAAGCGCGCGGTCTCGAGGCGCCGATCGCCTGTGCGCAGTCGGTCCGCAACGCCCTGACGCTGCCCTGCGACGAAGCGCTGGCGGCGGAGCGCGACCTGTTTCTCAAGCTTGTCGCCGGTGACCAATCACGCGCGCAGCGGCATTTGTTCTTCGCAGAACGTGAGGCGGCAAAGATTGCCGGCAAGGATGTCGTCAGGCGCAAGATCGCCCGGGTCGGCGTCATCGGGGCCGGCACGATGGGCGGTGGCATCGCCATGGCGTTCGCCAATGGCGGTCTTCCCGTAACCTTGCTGGAAACGACGCAGGAGGCGTTGCAGCGCGGACTGGCGACGATCAACAAGAATTATGCCGTTTCCGTCACCCGCGGATCGCTGAGCGAAGACGCCAAGCGCCAGCGGCTTGGGTTGTTCAAGGGTTCCACCGACTATGCCGACCTCGCCGATTGCGATCTGATCGTCGAGGCCGTGTTCGAGGAAATGGCGGTCAAGAAGGAGGTATTCGGCAGGCTCGATGCCGTGGCCAAACCGGGCGCGATCCTCGCCACCAACACCTCCTATCTCAACGTCAACGAAATCGCCGCTTCGACGTCGCGGCCGCAAGATCTCCTCGGCATGCATTTCTTTTCGCCGGCTAACGTCATGAAGCTTTTGGAAATCGTCCGCGCCGACAAGACTTCACCCGACGTGCTGGCGACCATCGTCGATCTGGCACGGCGGATCGGCAAGGTGCCGGTCGTCGTCGGCGTCTGCCACGGCTTCGTCGGCAACCGCATGCTGGCTGCGCGCGGTGCGGAACTGGAGACGCTTCTGCTGGAAGGTGCAATGCCGCGCCAGGTCGACCAGGTGTTCACCGATTTCGGCTGGCCGATGGGGCCGTTCGAGATGAGCGATCTCGCCGGCCTCGACATAGGCTGGCGCAACCGCAAGGCGCGTGGCCAGACGGCCGTGATCGCCGATGCGTTGTGCGAACAGGGGCATTTCGGCCAGAAGACCGGCAGCGGCTTCTATCGCTATGAGAACGGTTCGCGCACGCCGCTGCCCGATCCCGAGGTCGAGGCGCTGATCCGCAACAAGGCTGCCGAACGCGGCATTGCACCGCGCGCGATCGGCGCCGAGGAGATCATCGAGCGGACGGTCTATCCGATGATCAATGAGGGCGCCAAAATCCTCGAGGAAAAGATTGCCGCCCGGGCCTCCGATATCGACGTCGTCTGGGTCAACGGCTATGGCTTCCCGGTCGGCAAGGGCGGACCGATGTTCTGGGCAAGCCTCGAAGGCGTGGACAAGATCATCCGGCGGCTGGATCACTGTTACCAGCAGACCGGCAAGGACGTCTTTCGGGTGGCGCGCCGGCTCAGGCAGATGGCTGAAACTGGTTCCTGGGACGGCGCTGCCGGCTGAACTTGGGACTACCGAATCCGAGTGTCCATGATCTCGACAAAACGCGCGAACAGACCCGCCTGCGACTTTATCTTGAGCTTGCGGTAAATGTTGCGGCGATGGACTTTTACGGTTCCCGGCACGATGCGCATCGCCCTGGCAATCGATTCCGTGGAATGGCCCTGAAGCACCAGATCGACGACATGCTGTTCGCGCGGCGTGAGCGAAAGGCTCTTCCAGATGTGAGCACGTTCGAACTCGCTGACCGGAGCAATCGCCTCGTCTTGCTTCGTCCCAACCGGTCCGTCAGCCGGAAGGGTAGGCCAGCGCAGCCTGACGAGGCTGATCACCGCAGGCGCCATGTCGCGCAGCAACCTGGCATCGGCGGTTCCGAACGGCCCCGAAGCGCGCAATCGCATTAGCGAGACCACCAGCGCGTCCTTTCCCGGCAGCGGCACGAAGAAGCCGACCTCCTCCGCAAGCCTGGTCTGGCTGTAATAGGAGCGGTAATATTCGCTGGCATAGAAGCGGTCCGGCGCCAGTTCGCGCATGCGCCAAAAGCCTTCCTTGCGCTCGACTGCCGCATGGTGGAACGGATCGAGCAGATAAGGCCCTTCCTGATAGAGCGCGACGAAGACGTGGCTTTCGGCCGGCGAGAATGTCTCGAACAGCAGCGGCGGGCGTAAGGCGCCGCGATAGCCGAAGATCACGCAATGATCGAAGCTGACATGCTGGCGGAGCCAGGCGACCATTGCCTTGCCGAAAAGCTCGTCGCTCGTCTCCCGCGTCGCTGCGATGAGCGCAGCGAGCAGGCTGTATTCATCGCTGCGCGAAACGCCCAATTCATACCCCTCCAAACGAGAAAATAGACGAAATATACCACCTGGGAGGTATATACTAGCTGCCATTGGCTCTGATAGCGTTTCGAGGTTAGCTACCCGCAGGAGCCCGCAGCTTTGACCGCAGTGCCCGACATCGAGTTTCGCGGGGTCACCAAACGCTACGGCAGCGTGACCGCGGTCAGCGGCATCGATCTTGCCATCCCGCCGTCTGCCTTTGTCGCCTTGCTCGGGCCGTCCGGCTGCGGCAAGACAACCTGCTTGCGCATGATCGGTGGCTTCGAACAGCCAAGCGAAGGTGCGGTATTCATCCGTGGCCACGACATGGCCGGCACGCCGCCCTATCGGCGGCCGGTCAACATGGTGTTCCAGCAATATGCGCTGTTTCCGCATCTGGATGTGGAGGATAACGTCGCCTATGGCCTGCGACAGGCGCGGCCGCGCCTGTCGTCGCGGGAGATCAGCCTGAAGGCAGGCGAGGCGCTCGCCATGGTTCGGCTTGCCGGCTATGGACGCCGCAAGATCCATGAGCTTTCCGGCGGCCAGCAGCAGCGTGTCGCCCTGGCGCGGGCGCTGGTCAACAAGCCGGCGGTGCTGCTGCTCGACGAGCCCCTGGCGGCGCTCGACAAGAAGCTGCGCACCGACATGCAGATAGAGTTGCAGAACCTGCAGCGCGAAATCGGCATCACCTTCGTCCTGGTCACCCACGATCAGGAAGAGGCACTGTCGATGAGCGATTTCGTCTGCGTCATGAATGGCGGGCGCATCGTCCAGCTTGGGCAGCCGAGCGAAATCTATGACGAACCCGCCGACCTCTTCGTCGCCGACTTCGTCGGCAAGACCAATCTCTTGAGCGGCAAGGTCGTCGGGCTCTCGGGCAAGCTCGTCGAGGTGGCGCTCGCCGACGGCACAGTCATTGCCGCGCGCAAGCGCACTCCGCTAGCTCAGGGTGAAGCCGTTTCGGTCAGCCTGCGCCCTGAATCACTAAGCCTCGGCGCGCCCGGAAGCGGCCGGCTGGACGGCCTTGTCCGCAACCGGATCTTTCTCGGTTCGACCGCGGAATATGCAATCGAGGTCCAGGGCATCGGGACACTGCTCGCAAAGGCCGATCATCTGGTCGGCGGTGGAAATCTCTTCAAGCCGGGTGAACCCGTCGCCGTCGGCTTTACAGCCGGAACGCCGCTGGCGTTTCCGGAGAATAACGGGACCAACCAGAGGGAAAACAAAAATGTCGAAATCGTATCGTGACGGACTGCCGATAAGCCCTGAAAACTTCGTCGACCAATTGATGCGCCTCAAGCGCGGTTCCATCGGCCGCCGCGAGTTCCTTGGCCTCACCGGCCTAGGCATCGCAACGGCAGTAATGGCCCGCGAACTCGGCATCATGCCGTCGCCAGCCTTCGCCCAGGAGGGGCTTGGCGACCGCATGTCGATTGCCACCTGGCCCAATTATCACGACCCGGCGACGTTCGAGAATTTCAAGGCCGAGACCGGCGTTGCCGTCGAGGTCAACGTGTTCGGGTCAAACGAGGAGATGCTGGCCAAGCTGCAGGCCGGCGCCTCGGGCTGGAGCCTTTTCGTTCCGACCAACTACACGATCTCGACTTACAAGAAGCTTGGCATCATCGAAGCGCTCGATATGGCCAAGCTTGCCAATGATGACGGCTCGCAAGAAGACCCGCGCTTCACTGGGGAAGGCACCATCGACGGCGTGATCTACGCTGTGCCGAAGAATTGGGGCACCACCGGCTTTGCCGTCAACACCAAGAAACTGACCAAGCCGATGACGAGCTGGAAGGAATTCTGGGACACGGCCATGGCGGAGGGCGACGGCCGGGCCATGGTTCATGATTACCAGCTGACCACGATCGGCAACGCGCTGAAATATTTCGGCTTCTCGTTCAACTCGCTGAAGCCGGACGAACTCGCCAAGGCGGAGGAATTGCTGCTGAAGGTCAAGCCGCATCTGTTCGCGGTCTCCAGCGACTACCAGCCGTCGATGCGTGCCGGCGACGCCTGGATGACGATGTGCTGGACCAATGACGGGGCGCAGCTCCACCGCGACATCCCCGAAATCGCTTATGTGCTTGGCAAGGAAGGCGGCGAGATCTGGACCGACTTCTACGCAATCCCCAAGGATGCGCCGAACAAGCCTGCCGGCTATGCCTTGCTCAACTACTTGATGAACCCGAAAGTTGCGGTCAAGGAGCACCTGGCCAACGGTGCGCCTTCCACCGATGCGCGGGTCAATGCGCTGCTGCCCAAGGAGGTGCTGGACAATCCGATCCTCTATCCGGCGGTGGATCTGCTGAAGCCGCTCGAATTCGGTGCGGCTGCGACGCTAACCGATCCGGGCCGGGCCGAATTGATGGCACGCTTCAAGTCGGCTTGAACCGGGCGGGCCACAGGCTCGATGCAGGCAACTCCCCGGCGGACAGATGTCCGCCGGCACCGGGGCGGTTTTTTCAATGCGCAGCAATGCCCTTCGTCACAATCTCCTGACCGCCCTGCTGCTCGGTCCAGCAACCGCGTGGCTGGTGGTGTTTTTAGTTTTGCCGTTCGTGGCGATCGCCGTTTTCAGCGTCGGCGATCGGGCGCCGGAAGGCGGCTATCAGGCTGCTTTCACCTTGGCGCAATATGCCAATCTTCCGGCGCGGGCGACCGCCTTCTGGAACACCATGGTGCTGGCGCCGGCGGGCGCACTGGCCTGTCTTCTCGTTGCCTATCCGGTCGCCTATTACCTCGCTTTGCGCGCGCCGGAACGGTGGCGGCTGATCCTGCTGGCGCTTGTCGTCATCCCATTCTGGACCAGCCTGCTGATGCGAACTTATGCCTGGATGTATGTGCTTGGCGGGCGCGGCATCCCAGCTCTGCTGGCCTATGTCGGGATGGAGGACGTGCGGCTGATCAACACGCCGGGCGCGGTTCTACTCGGCATCGTCTATGGTTATCTGCCGCTGATGATCCTGCCGATCTATGTCAGCCTCGAGCGGCTCGACCGCCGCTTGCTGGAGGCCTCCGCCGATCTCGGCGCGACGCCGATCTCGACATTCCTCGGCGTGACGCTACGGCTGTCGCTGCCAGGTGTGATGACCGGCTTCTCGCTGGTCATGATCCTGCTGCTCGGCGAATATCTGATCCCGACGTTGCTCGGCGGCGGCAAGGTCTTCTTCATCGGCAACGCGCTGGTCGATCTGTTCCTGCAATCGCGAAACTGGCCATTCGGATCGGCAATCGCCATCACGCTTGTGGCTGTTTCCGTGGTCGTGCTGCTTGTCGCGAACCGCATTTCGACCCGGCTTTCGGGTGCCCGCCGGGTGGACCTGATCTGATGCGTGCCTTCGTCGTTGCGGTCTTTGCCTTTCTCTACCTGCCGATCGCGCTGGTGGTGCTGTTTTCGTTCAACGCCGGCCATCACGCCAGCGAGTTCACTGGCTTCTCTGTGCAATGGTACGGCAAGGCCCTGGCAAACCCGTTCCTGGTCGAAGCGTTGAAGAACAGCCTGTTCATCGCCACGACCAGCGCCTTGCTGGCGGCGCTGTGCGGCACGGCGGCCGCGCTTGGCCTGGCGCGTGTCGGCGCACGGACGCGAGCCGTGTTCGATGCGCTTTTGGGTGCTGCGATCGTCGTTCCTGGCGTCGTCATCGGCATCTCGACGCTTGTCGCGCTGGTCCAGCTATTCGGGGTGGTCAACCCGTTTGTCGCTTCACTGTGGCCGAACGACCAACCACCGCGTCTGGCGCTTGGCTATGGCTCGATCATCGCCGCGCACGGGCTGTTTTCGATGGCGCTGGTGGCGATGATTGTCGGCACGCGCCTCGGCAGCCTCGACCGCAATCTGGTCGAGGCCTCGAGCGATCTTTACGCCACCCCGCTGACGACGTTCCGCAGCATTGTGTTTCCGCAGATCATGCCGGCGGTGATCGCCGGCTTCCTGCTCGCCTTCACATTCTCCTTCGACGATTTCATCGTCGCTTTCTTCGTCGCCGGCGCACAGACGACATTGCCGATCTATGTCTTTGCCTCGATTCGGCGCGGGGTCACGCCGGAGATCAATGCCATTGCGACGATCGTTCTTGTCGCCTCCGTTCTGCTCGTGGTGCTTGCCCAATGGCAGTTGCGGCAACGAAAACCATCACACTGAAAGACAAAAAACATGATTCTGAGAGATCGCATCGCCGTGGTGACGGGTGCCGGGTCGGGGATCGGGCGTGCCGGCGCCATGATGATGGCCAGGGAAGGCGCGCTCGTGGTGATCGCCGACAGGGACCAGGCGGCGGGGGAAGCAACCGCTTCCGACATTCGTGCGGCCGGCGGTCGGGCCGAGGCCGTCGCCACCGATGTCGGCGAGGATGCGGCGGTCGAGCAGCTCATTGAAGGAACGTTGAGCCGGCATCGGCGGATCGACATCCTGCACAACCATGCCGGGATCCAGGTCGGCGGCACGCTGACCGAAGTCGGCGCCGACGGCATGGATGCCTCCTGGCGGATCAATGTGCGGGCGCAGTTCCTCGCGGCCAGGCTGGTCATGCCGTCGATGATCGCGCAGGGCGGCGGGGTGATCCTGAATACCGCCTCGAATTCGGGTGTGTTCTACGACCGCGAAATGATCGCCTACGCAACGTCAAAACATGCCGTGGTGGCGATGACCCGGCAGATGTCGCTCGACTATGCCAAACACAATGTCCGCATCAACGCGCTGTGCCCCGGCTGGGTCGATACGCCCTTCAACGAGCCGTTCATCAAGCAGATGGGCGGGCGGGCGGCGATCGAGAACTATGTCCGCACCAAGATTCCCATGCAGCGCTGGGCCAGCGCGGAGGAAATCGCCGAAGCGATCCTGTTCCTCGTCTCCGACCGCTCGTCCTTCATGACCGGCCAAGCGCTGGTGATCGACGGCGGCGAAAGCATCGGCTGATCCGCTACTCCCCGCATGTAGGAGCGGAAGATATCCTCTTGGCCTAACGGCCGGCGCCGAGATGTGCTTTCGTCTCAAGGAGAATGCGGCCAACATGGCTGGGCCGGGAGCAGAAATCGTCAGCGCAAAAGGGAAGGCTGCATAAATGGCCGAGGCCTATATCTGCGACTACATCCGCACGCCGATCGGACGTTTTGGTGGGTCGTTGTCGGCGGTCCGTGCCGACGATCTCGGCGCGATCCCTCTAAGGGCGCTTGTCGAGCGTAATCCCCGCGTCGACTGGGCTGCCATCGACGACGTCGTCTATGGCTGCGCCAACCAGGCCGGCGAGGACAATCGCAATGTCGCGCGCATGGCGCTGCTGCTGGCCGGCCTGCCCAAGGAGGTTTCCGGCTCGACCGTCAACCGTCTCTGTGGTTCGGGCATGGATGCGGTGATGATTGCTGCCCGCGCCATCAAGGCCGGCGAGGCGGAGCTGATAATATCAGGCGGCGTCGAATCGATGAGCCGCGCTCCGTTCGTGCTGCCGAAGGCAGAGACCGCGTTTTCGCGCAATGCCGAGATTTACGACACCACGATCGGCTGGCGCTTCATCAATCCGCTGATGAAGAAGCAATACGGCGTCGATTCGATGCCGGAGACCGGCGAGAACGTGGCGGAAGAGTTCGCTGTCTCTCGCGCCGACCAGGACGCATTTGCGGTGCGCAGCCAGGACAAGGCCGTAGCCGCACAAGCCAATGGCCGTCTGGCAAAGGAAATCACGCCGGTGATGATCGCGCAGCGCAAGGGCAATCCGGTCGTTGTCGACAGAGATGAGCATCCCCGCGGGGGCACGTCGATCGAAGCGTTGGCCAAGTTGCCGACGCCGTTCCGGCAAGGCGGCACGGTCACGGCCGGCAATGCGTCGAGCGTCAATGACGGCGCCGCGGCGCTGGTCGTCGCCTCGGAAACCGCCGTGAAAAAATACGGGTTGACGCCGATCGCCCGCATTGTCGGCGGTGCCACCGCCGGCGTGGCGCCGCGCATCATGGGCATCGGCCCGGTGCCGGCCACGCAAAAGCTGTGTGCCCGGCTGGGTCTAAAGCCGCAGCAATTCGACGTCGTCGAGCTCAACGAGGCCTTTGCCTCGCAAGGCATCGCCGTGCTGCGCCAACTCGGCATTGCCGAAGACGCGGAGCACGTCAACCCGAATGGCGGCGCCATCGCGCTTGGCCATCCGCTCGGCATGTCCGGCGCGCGCATCACCGGCACGGCGGCGCTGGAGCTGCGCGAACGCGGCGGCCGCTACGGCCTCGCGACCATGTGCATCGGGGTCGGCCAAGGCATCGCCGTGGCGCTCGAGAGATTGTGAGCAAGCGTGGGTTTGCCGGGCCATTTAATGGCGCGTTCCGCCCACTCAAATTTGACCATGTGGACAAAAGCCGGGCACCGCTCCATAGTTCCTTCGCCGATATTCCAGAGAAGAGAGCCGGCTCGACACGGCGCCAATCAGAGGGGCATGCAATGAACAACGGGAAGAGCAGAATCCAATCGAAACGCGACGGGCTTTCGCGCCGCAACGTGCTGGAACTGGGCGCGCTCGGCTTGGCGGCGGCGATACTGCCGGGCAGCGCCTTTGCCAAGACCAAGAAGCTGAAAGTGGCGGCGATCTTCGCCACGCCGATCGAGGAGCCGTGGGACAACCAGATCCACGTTGCCCTGCAGAAGGCCGAGAAGGAACTCGGCATCGAGTACAAATGGTCGGAGAAGGTGCAGACCGCCGATTTCAGCCGCGTCATGCGCGAATATGCGCAGGGCGGCTATGAGCTGGTGCTGGGCGATGCCTTCGCCGCCGAGCGCGAATCGCGCAGGACCGCCAAGCAATTCCCGAAGACCGCCTTCCTGTTCGGCTCCGGCGCCGGGCCGGCCGAGCCGAATTTCGGCGTTTTCGACAACTGGATCCACGAGCCGGCCTATCTGTCCGGGATGATTGCCGGAAAAATGTCGAAATCGGGCACGATCGGCGCCGTCGCGGCGATGGGCATTCCGGAAGTGAACCGGCTGGTCAACGCTTTCTTTGCCGGCGCCAGGGAGGTCAATCCCAACATCAAGAAGAAGGTCGCCTTCATCGGCTCGTTCTTCGATCCGCCGAAGGCAAAGGAAGCGGCTGTCGCCCAGATCGATGCCGGCGTCGACGTCATCTATGCCGAGCGCTTCGGCGTCATCGAAGCGGCGGCGGAGAAGAAGATCCTCGCCATCTCCAACATGTCGGACCAGTCGAGCCTCGGCCCCGACACCGTGATCACCGGGCCGGTCTGGGATATGTATCCGACCGTCGAGCAGGCGATCAAGCTGGTCAAGGCCGGCGTCTTCACCGCGCAGGATTACGGCGATTTCTCGCGCATGGCCAAGGGCGGCTCGTATCTCGCGCCCTACCACAAGTTCGACAAGACGCTGCCGGCCGAGGTCAAGGAACTGGTCGAGAAGAAGAAGGCCGAGATCCTCGACGGCAATTTCCGCGTCGACGTCGATGAGAATACGCCGGTCTCGGACTGAGATCCCTCCCCCTTAAGGGGAGGGTGGCCCGCAGGGCCGGGTGGGGTCCTCGGCGACGCGCTCCGTCGTCTTAAGTCAAAAGTCGAGGCAGCTGAGGTTACCCCTCCCGCCTCGCTTCGCTCGGCACCCTCCCCTCAAGGGGGAGGGATATCGGCGTCAACGCCACCAGGATCCCGCCTTGTCAACGCCTGCCCCTCTCATCGAAATGCGCGGCATCTCCAAGAGCTTCGGCGCCGTCAAGGCGAACGAAGCCGTCGATCTCAGCGTCGCGCCGGGTGAAATCCTCGGGCTGCTCGGCGAAAACGGCGCCGGCAAGACGACGCTGATGAATGTGCTGTTCGGTGCTTATGCGCCCGATGCCGGCGAGATCCTGGTGCAGGGCCTGCCGGTGGCGATCAACAGTTCGGCCGATGCGCTGGCCGCCGGCATCGGCATGGTGCACCAGCATTTTCATCTCGCATCGCGGCTTTCGGTGCTGGAGAACCTTTTGATCGGCATTCCCGGCAGATCGGGCCGGATCGACCGCGCCGGCGGGCTGGCACGGCTCGCCGAGATCGGCCGCCAGCATGGACTGACGCTCGACCCGGACCTTCCCGTCTCGGCGCTGGCGGTCGGCGAGCAGCAGCGGCTGGAAATCGTCAAGGCGCTGTTTCGCGGCGCAAGGCTGCTGATCCTCGACGAGCCGACGGCGGTGCTGGCGCCGACAGAGGTCGACGGACTGTTTTCGGCGCTTCGCTCGATGGCGGCACAAGGGCTCGGCATCATCTTCATCTCGCACAAGCTCAACGAGGTGCGGGCACTGACGCATCGCTGCGTCGTGCTCAGGCATGGGCGCGTTGCCGGCCGGGTCGATGCGCCGGCCAGCACCACGTCCTCGGAGATGGCGCGGCTGATGTGCGGCCACGAGATCGTGCCTCCGGCCAGGGGACCGTCGATGCCCGGTGCGGCCGTGCTGACCCTCGACGGCATCTCGACATCGCATCATTCCGGCATGGCGCTGCGCGATGTTTCGCTATCGGTTCGTGGCGGCGAGATACTCGGCATCGCCGGCGTCTCCGGCAATGGCCAGCGCGCGCTTGCCGAAGTGATTTCCGGCGTGCGAGCGCCCGATGCCGGGAAGATGACCATAGCCGGCAAAACGGTTTCGCGGTTCTCGCCGAGCACAGTCCAGGCGCTCGGCCTCGGCCGCATCCCGGAAGACCGTATGACGACCGGGCTGGTCACCAATCTGCCGCTTGCCGATTCCATGGTGCTGCCGCGCATAGGTACGGCGGCGTTCAGCCGCAACGGCCTGCTCAAGCCGGATGCGATCCGCGCCTTCGCCGAGGCGCAGATCAAGGCCTACGATATACGCTGCCCCGGGCCGATGACGCGCGCCGGGGCGCTTTCCGGCGGCAATCTGCAAAAGGCGCTTCTGGCGCGCGAGCTCGCTTTCGATCCGAAGGTGCTGATCGTTTCGCAGCCGACGCGCGGCCTCGACATCGGCGCGGCGCGCTTCATCCACGAAAAATTCCTCGACATGCGCGCCAAGGGCTGCGGCATCATCGTCATCGGCGAGGATCTGGAAGAGTTGCTGATGCTCTCGGATCGTATCGCGGTGATGTATGAAGGCCGCATCGTCGGCACGCTGGACAGCGCAGATGCCAGCGTCGCCAGACTTGGGTTGATGATGACCGGGGCGGAGGGAAAGGCTTGATGTTCCGTCTCGAGGCTCGCACCTCAACGCCCGCCTGGTTCAATCTGGCGCTGCCGCTGCTCGCCATCGGGGCGACGCTGATCCTGTGCAGCGGCCTCATCGCATTGGCCGGCGCCGGCGTCGTCGAGGCTTATGGTGTGATGTTTTCGGCGTCGTTGGGCGACAGCTACGCCGTCACCGAAACGCTGGTGCGTGCCACCCCAATGATCTTCACGGGGCTGGCTGTGGCCGTCGCTTTCCGCGCCAAATTCTGGAACATCGGCGCCGAAGGGCAATTGCTGGCCGGTGCGGTGGCGAGCTGTGCGGTCGGTGCAATCCCGATGCCGGGACCGCTCGCCATGCTGCTGATGGCGCTGGCGGGTGCCGCCGCCGGCGCGGCCGTCGCCCTGATCCCCGCGACGTTGCGGGTGAAATTCAGGGTCGATGACGTGGTCAGCTCGCTGCTGCTCAATTCGGTCATTTTCTACGCACTGATGGCGCTGATCGAGGGGCCATGGAAGGATAGTTTCAGCGGCTACCCGATCTCGCCGCCGATCGAGGATACGGCCAATTTTCCGGTGCTGCTCGAAGGCACGCGGCTGCATCTCGGCGTCGTCGCGGCGCTGGTCGCAGCACCCCTGATCTGGTTCGTCGTCGCGCGCACTACGCTCGGCTTCCGCATCAGGGTCACCGGCGAAAACCCCGAGGCTGGGCGCTATGGCGGCATCAATGTCGAGCGGGTGCTGATTTCGACGGCGCTGCTGTCCGGCGCATTGGCCGGCCTTGCGGGCGTCGGCGAGGTCGGCGGCGTGCATTTCCAGGTAATGAGCGACATCTCGCCGGGCTATGGCTATTCCGGCATCGTCGTCGCCATGCTGGCAAGGCTCAATCCGCTCGGCGTGGTGCCGGCGGCGATCTTCCTTGCTGCCGTCATGACCGGCGCCGAGGCGATGTCGCGGGCGACCGGCGTTCCGGCCTTCCTCAGCGACGTTATTCAGGGAACGGCGCTGCTCGCCATGCTGGTGGCGCTGCTGTTCACCGCCTATCGCATCCGCCGCGTGGGAACAGCCAAATGAGCGTGGTGCTGGAGCAAATCTTCCAGGTCGGCTTCCTGGCCGCGATCATTCGCATCGCCACGCCGCTTGCCTTCGCGACGCTGGGCGAAATGTTTTCCGAACGCGCCGGCGTGCTCAATCTCGGCATCGAAGGCATCATGCTGTTGTCGGCGATGACCGGCTTCACCGCGGCGAGCCTCAGCGGCAGCCTTTGGCTCGGCGTGCTCGCCGCCGTGCTGACCGGGGCGCTGATGGGCGCCGTGCACGCGCTGTTCACGGTGGCGCTCGGCCTCAGCCAGCATGTCTGCGGCATCGGCGTGACGCTGTTCAGTTCAGGCCTTGCCTACTTCCTCTATCGGCTGATCTTCGGCCAGCAATCGGTGCCACCGAACATCAAGGGGTTCGAGACGCTGCCGATCCCGATCCTGTCCGACATTCCGGTGCTTGGGCCGGCGGTGTTCAACCAGTTTTCGCTGGTCTACATGGCGATGCTGTCTATTCCCCTGGCCGCCTTCGTGCTCTACCGCACGCCATGGGGCCTGTCGGTTCGCATGGTCGGTGAAAACCCGCGTGCCGCCGATTCGGCCGGCGTCAGCGTCATCGCCACGCGCTTCCAGGCGGTGATCCTCGGCGGTGCCTTGATGGGGCTGGCCGGTGCCTTCCTGTCGATGGCGCAGTTCAACGCGTTCACCTTCGGCGTGGTTTCGGGGCGTGGCTGGGTGGCAATAGCGCTCGTCGTTTTCGGCCGCTGGGATCCATGGCGATCGGCAGGCGCGGCACTGCTGTTTGCCTTCGTCGATGCCTTGCAGTTGCGTATGCAGGCGAGCGGGCTTGGCCATATCCCCTACGAGGCCTTCCTGATGCTGCCGTTCATCTTCACCATCGTCGCTATGGCGGTGATGTCGCGCAATGCGGTGGCCCCGTCGGCGCTGCTCAAGCCGTTTAGGCGCGAAGAGCGGTAGCGGCGCTTCGCCTCTCACATAGCGGTAAAGCCGTTGTCGACGAACAGATGGGCGCCGTTGACGAAGCTGGCCTCGTCGCTGGCCAGGAACAGGGCTGCCTTCGCCACCTCTTCCGGCTCGCCGATCCGCCCTTGCTGCGCAGCCATTGCCGCGTCGGAGACATCGACGCCGAGTTTGTCGAGATCGGCGACCTCGCGCAGGCCGTGCGGTGTCCTGATGAAGCCTGGACAGACCGCATTGCAGCGGATGTTGCGGTCGCGGAATTCGACGGCAATGGCGCGCGCGAACATGTGGCAGGCGCCCTTGGTGGTGTCGTAAAGCACCTCCATCGGCGTCGCCGCCACCGCCGAGATCGACGAAGTGCAGACGATGGAACCGCCGCCGGCGGCGATCATGCCGGGCAACACGGCGCGCGTCATCAGGAACATCGAACGCACATTGACGGCATGCAGCCAGTCCCATTCCTGCAGCGTGGTCTCCAGGAAGGGTTTGATAACGATGGTGCCGGCGTGATTGAACAGAACCGTGACCGGGCCGAATTTTTCCATCACGCCCGTCACCGCCGCTTCGACCTGCGCCTCATCCGATACGTCGGCGACCCAGTGTTCGGCGACATGGCCGCGTTGCCTGATTGCCGCTGCGGTGGCAGCGGCGGCTTCCCCGTTGCGGTCGATAATCGCCACCTTGGCGCCCTCGGCCGCGAAAAGCTCCGAGGCCGCACCGCCCATTCCCGTCGCGCCGCCCGAAATGATGGCGACCTTGCCAGCCAGTCTTGTGCCCATGTTTTGCTCCTTGCTGCCTTGCCGTGACGTCGCGGCTTTCCGCTGAAGCAGCGATGCTATCCCGCATCCGTGGGATGGCCAAGGAGCCACAGACACATGGACTTGACGTTTTCTGCCGCTACCCCGGCGTGCCTCAAAAGGGAGCGCTAAGCAGTAAAAGCACTAATTTGTCCGCCGTTTGGAGAAAATTGTTCTAAGGATCGCACGAAAATAGCACTCGACAAAGTCTACTGATTTTATAGATTAAGCGCCGAGACGGAGGTCGATATGTCCTATAGCCAGAACGCTCAGACTGCCCGCAAAGGCCAAAGGCTGGGTTCCGACCAGGTGTGGCGGCCGGCCTATGCCGGCGCTTTCGCCTATCTCGTCTTTGCCCTTGCGTTTGTATTCACCGGGGCAGTGGTACTGGGGCTGATCCCCTGATTATTGAGGCTTTGATCGTCGAGGCCTCCTCGGGATAGCGGCCTGCCGTTTGCAGAAATTCCGGAGTTGATGAACCGAATGCCGGTGCGCTTTTGCGCGCCCTGATTCCAACGTGATGGAGGAGATGGCAATGCCGATCGAGTTCACGCATGTTCCCGGTAAGATCCACGCCGCCGACGCCAGCTTTTTCTACGACTTTGTCGAGACCGCGACGAAGCTGTCACTGATCGAGGATGCCGGATTCCAGAGGATCGTCATCGACGACCAAGCCGGACTGCTGACCAATATGGACCTTGCCGCCCAGACGCTGGACCGGACCTCCTCCCTCGAAGTCGTGCTAACGCATTGGGCGGGCGTGATCGAACCAACCGTGGCGGCGCGGCAGCTCGCTGCCCTCGACCAGAGAAGCGGTGGCCGGCTGTCGCTCAGGATGCTCAGTGAGCCGCTGAGCGACGACGATGCCGAGACGCGTCCCGCCGGCCACACAGTGGTCTGGCAACGCATCGACGAATATCTGGTGCTGCTGAAGCGGTTGTGGTCAAACGACATGCCGTTCGACCATGAAGGCACCTTTTACAGCATCAAAGGCGGCTATGTGCCGCGCAAGGGGCCGCATGGTGCCGATGTGACCATCCGCATGGGTGGGCAGTCGGGCACTGCGCTCAGGGTCGCGGGCCGGCATGCGGACGTGTTCGAGTTGGCGCCGGGCTCGCTTGCAGAAATCCGCCAGTCAATGGAGCGCGTACGCCGCGCCGCCGCCGAACACGGCCGGGCCGGCAAGCTGCGTTTCGCGCTTCCCGTCCGAATCCGTACGGAAGACCGAATCCGTTCGGAAGATAGGCCGGCCGCTTCCTGCCAGAAGGCGCTCGAACTTGCCGGGCCGCCGGCGCAGGTCGCGCTGTCGCTGCTTTCCTACGCCGCTTTGGGGATCAAGGAGTTCATGATCGTCGGCGTCGACAGGCCACGCGAGATTGCGACCGCCGGCCGCGAGGCGATCGCACTGCTGTGCAATTCGCTGGCACGGCGCGAGGCCGATGTCCCTCAGCCGGGGGCGTTTGCGTCACGCGCGACACAGGGAGCACGCGCCGGTTGAACGCTGGTCATCTCAGGACCCGTCCGACGATCTCGCCGAATGCCGACGGGTCGAATGCCGGCAGGATCAGCGGCTCGACGAAACCATCGCGCCGGGCCGTAAGTACATATTGCAGCATGGCTTCGTTATCAGGCATTTCGAAGACCTGGACGAAATCATAGGCGCCGAGGGTGGCATAGAAGGCGACCGACCGTCCGCCGAGTGCTGCAACGCGCTCCTCGCTGACCTTTCTGCGATCGGGGCTGCCGGCCAGCTCTGCCAGCCCTTTATCGGTCAGCCGCATCAGCGACACGTACAGGCGCTTGGTCGCCACCTTGTTGCTAGTCTCCTCGGACATATCAGCGCCCCTTGCCCGGTAATTGCGACAGTGCCGCAATGACGGCGGTCGAATCGGTCAGCGCGCCGAAGATGCCGTTTTCGACCGTCACCATGTGCAGCGCGGCCTCATGCGCATATCTGTCGCCGCTGGCGCAGGCATCCGAGATTGTCAGGCACTGGAAATTGCGGTCGCAGGCCTCGCGCAAGGTCGTGTGCACGCAGACGTCGGTCGTGCATCCCGAAAACAGGAGATGCGTGATGCCTTGCGCGCGCAGCACATGCTCGAAATCCGTGTAGGTGAAGGCACCGTTGCAGGTTTTGTCGACGACGATGTCCTCAGGCGCCACCTCGATCTCGGCAACGATCTGGAAGCCGGGGCTCGAACGCAGCAGAATTTCGGTTCCTTCGAGGCCTGCCCGCTTGCGCCGCCATTTCTCATAGGGCGTCATGTCGGCCATATCCGCCCGATAGCCTTGCCTGGTGTGGATGATCCTGAGGCCGGCCGCCCGCGCGGCCGCAATCAGACGGTTCACAGTCGGCAGAATGGCCCGCAGCGGGCCAGGATCGGAGCCCTGCCTGGCGAAATAGCCTGTCGTCGACAGGAAATCCTCCTGCAGATCAATGACGATGAGCGCAGTGGTTTCGGCAATCAGCCTGCCGTCATAGGGAAAGTCGAACGGTTCTGCCTTGATCATGATGACTCTCGTAGAATTCAGGATATCGAGGCTTCGTTCGGCAGGACGCCGACGGCGGAGGGATGTATGCGGCAATCGACGACCTGTCCGGGCGCGGCGGCGATAGCCGCTTCCGAGCGCAGCGTCGCGACCATCTCTTCGCCCGCCGCCGTCCTGAGCAGGATGCGTTCAAGCGCGCCGACAAAGGAATTCTCGACGACCATCGCCCGAAAGCCGATCTCGTCACCCGTTGCCTGGCCAATGCGGATGTCCTCGGGCCGCACCCACACAGTCAGGATATCGCCGGGCCGCTCGCGGCGGCCCTTTCCCTTCGGAAACCCGAAGCGCGTGCCGAACGCCTCGATCATCGTTTCGTCGTCGTCGGCGCAGTGCCCCGACAAGAAGTTGTTTTCGCCCAGGAAGCCGGCGACAAAACGCGTCGAGGGTTTCTTGTAGAGCTCGCGCGGCGGCCCGACTTCAACGATCCGGCCGTGGTTGAACACCGCGATCCGGTCGGACATTGCGATCGCCTCTTCCTGGTCGTGGGTGACGTAGACGAACGTCACCCCGGTCTCGCGATGCAGCCGCTTCAACTCCTTTTGCATCGCTTCGCGCAGCATACGGTCGAGCGCCGAAAGCGGCTCGTCCAGAAGCAGGATCCGCGGCCCGAAGGCCAAAGCGCGGGCTATGGCGACGCGCTGCTGCTGGCCGCCGGACAATTCGCGCGGCTTGCGCTCGGCAAGATTGTCGAGGCCGACCAGCGACAGCATCTCGGCAACCCGTGCGGCTATCTTCGCCTTGTCCCATTTGCGGACGCGAAGCGAGAAGGCGATGTTGTTGGCGACCGTGAGA
Source organism: Mesorhizobium sp. M1428 (assembly GCF_040317515.1). NCBI lineage: Bacteria > Pseudomonadati > Pseudomonadota > Alphaproteobacteria > Hyphomicrobiales > Phyllobacteriaceae > Mesorhizobium > Mesorhizobium sp. M1428. The sequence continues at coordinate 63,748 of NZ_JAMYKT010000020.1, read as the reverse complement.
TGCGGAAACAGCGCATAACCCTGGAAGACGAAGCCGAAATTGCGGTCCTCGGGGTCGACGTGGGTTATGTCCGTGCCATCGAGGCGAATCGCCCCTTTGGTCGGCGTGGTGAAGCCGGCCAGCGACATCAGCAAGGTCGTCTTGCCGGACCCGGAAGGCCCGAGCAAAGTGACGAACTCTCCCGCTTCGACCGAGAGGTTGATCCCGGTCAATGCGGTGACCTTGTCATAGGTCTTTGTCAGATCGTCGATGACCAGCAACGCCATCAGTTCGAGACCATATCAGATCGGGTCCCTGATCAGCGGCGCGGTCGAGCAATGCAGGCCGCCGCCGCCGAGCTCGACCGTCTCGTAATTGCAGGTCAGCACGGTGATGCCGGCGGCGTCGAGCCGGTCCGACAGGCGCTGCGAGCGGCTGCCATGCATGATCACGCGACCGGGCGCGACGGCCAGGCAGTTGAGCGACATTGCGCTGTCCTCGGGAGGCAGTTCGATCATTTTGATGCCGCGCTTCTGCAGATATTCGATGAATGGATAGGGCAGTTCGTTGACGTTGACGATCGCCGTCTCGACATCGACCATGATGAAGGCGCCGTCGATGTGAATGCGGTATCCGGGCATAGGCACCTTGATCAGCTCCACGCCCAGCCCGGCGAGGATGCTCTCGACCTGCCGCACGCCTTCCGGGTTGCAGGCGATGCTGACCGTGCAAACGGCGGTCTTGGCGTCGATGAAGGCAAAGCCGCCGCCTTCGAAGACGGCGGAGCCGTGGATGGTGCCGAGGATCGGGCAGCCGGCCTTGGCCAACGCCCGGGTCACCGGCAGTTCCTCGCCGCGGCGCACCCGCCGCGCCAGGCGCGTGACGATGGCGCCGCCCGGAACGCCGATGACGCTGTCGCGCGTATAGATCTGTTTCATCGCTCCGGGAGCGGCCCTGTCAACGAGAATGACGTCGACGCCTTCCGCACGCAGCAAATTGGTGAACTCGTCATGGGCGCGCTGCATGGCGGGCAAATCGGGCATTGTGCGGCCCATCCAGTACCAGCCTTTCTCCGGATCGCCGAAGCCGCCGACTTCGGGCATCGGCTTGTTTTCGACGACGGAGAGCTCGTCGCCGGGCCGGTGCATCAGGACGGCACGCAAGCGGCCGACATCGTTCGAACAGCCCCAATGGCGCCCCCATACCGGGATCTGTTCCTCAGCCGTATCGAAGCCCGGCTCAGGGACGGAGCCGAATATGCTGAAGAACTTATTCTCCCGGTACTCGTTGTCGCTCATTGCGGTGCTCATTGGTCTTCCTTTCCTCGATTGTTCCCGGCGACCGGGTGCTTGAACTAGGATTTCTGTTGCCGGCGTTCGGCCAGCGCGCGTGCGGTAAGCGCCAGCACCGTTATGACGAGCAGGACGGTGGCTATCGCCGCCAGCGCCGGATCGACCGCATCCTGGATGCTGGTCCAGATGCGGCGTGGCAACGTGACGACGGCGCGCCCGGTGATGAAAAGCGTCACCGTGATCTCGTCCCAGGAGGCGACGAAGGTGAGCAGCGCGCCCGCGGCAACGCCAGGCACGATGTTCGGCAAGATCACCTTGCCGAACACGGTCATCGGCCTGGCGCCGAGGCTTCTGGCGGCCTGTACCAGCTTCTGATCGAGATTGGAGAGCGAGGCACCGATCGCCAGCACGGTCAACGGCAAGGCCAGCACGACATGTACAAGGATAACGCCGGTATAGCTGTCGAGCAGCGACAGACGCGCCCACAACTTGACCATGCCGACGGCGTATATGATCGGCGGCACGATCATCGGCGACAGCAGAAGTATGCGCATTAGGGATGGCCACCAGCCTCCTGCCGCCCAGGCGCCGACGGCGAAAGCGACGCCGAGCGCGGTGGCGATCGCAGCGCAGGCAAGCGCGATACCGGCACTGGTCAGCATGCTGGGTAGCCAACCCTTACTCCAGTCGGCGAGCGCCGCGAAATGCTCCATCGAAATGCCGTCCTGCGGCAACGACAGATAATCGCGGTCGGTCAATGCGACCGGGATCACCACCAGGATCGGAACGAACAGGAAGCCGAGCAAGCACCATGCCACAAGGCGCGGCAGTCCGATCTCGAGGATGCGCCGCGGCTTCATTGCTGCGGCCTGGCGACGAAGGCGGCGCGCAGCGCAGGACTGCGCATGGCGGCAAAGACGATGATGCCGACCACCAGAAGCAGCATGGTCGACAGCGATGTCGCTAGATCCCAGCGCGAGGTGCTCGAGATCTGCACCGAGATGTATTCGGCGATCATCAGGGTCTTGCCGGCGCCGAGCAGGGCCGGCGTCACGAGAAAGCCAAGCGAGAAAACGAACACGAACAGTGTCGCCAACGCGATGCCGGGCAGGCTTAGCGGCAGCCAGACGAGCCAGAAGATCGTTGCCGGACGCGCGCCCAGCGACCGTGCCGCCTGAATGATGCGGCGGTCGATATCGACAGATTGGCATAGAGCAGCAGGATGGCGAACGGCATCATATAGTGCACCATGCCGATGGTGACGCCGAAAAGATTGTAGACGAGGTCGAGCGGCGTGGAGATCACGCCCATATCCATCAAGGCGCTGTTGAGGACGCCCCGCCGGCGCAGGATGGTGATCCAGGAAAACGCCCTGACCAGCACCGATATCCAGAACGGCACCAGCACCAGGAACAGCGAGATGCGGCGCCAGCCCGCCGACATATGGATGATGGCGAAGGCGACGACATAGCTTGCCAGCACCGTCATCACCGTCGTCATGACGGACACTTTGAGCGTCGTCATGACGACACGGCCGACCGCTGCGTTGGCGAACAGGTTCTGGTAGTTGGCAAGGCCGAGCTTCGGCTCGGTCAGGCTCAACGCCAGAACCTGCAGGATCGGCGCCGCATACAGGCCGATTGCCACCACGCTGGCGGGAACCGTCAGCAGCAGAGCTGTTGTTTTGAAATTTCGCATCGGACATAGGCCGCCAACTTTGCCGGAGGCGGCCTTTCCTTGTTGGCTCGCCCTCTCAGCTCGAGATGAAGTCCAGGTATTTGTTCTGGAGCTCGGTCTCGTGTTCCGCGTAATAAGCGGGATTGAGCATGATCTGCGAGGCAGCATTTTCCTTCGTCGTCGGGTTCTCGAGGGCGTCCTCCGGCGTCATCAAGGCGAGCGTCTTGGGGTTGGACGGTCCATTGCCCATGATCTGCAGCAGCACGAGCTGGCCGGCCGGATCGAGCGTCGAATTGATGAAGTCGAACACTTTCTTGCCGGCGGGATTGCCCTTCGGAACCGACCACGCGCTGGCCGAAAGGATGTTCTGTTCCCAGATCCACTTGAATTTGTCGGGGGTCTCCTTGTGCAGGAGATTGGCGCGGGTGTGCCAGATGTTGCCCATCGCCACTTCGCCCTCGCGGAACAGTTGCTGGGTCTGCGCACCGCCTTCCCAGAAGATGATGTCGGCGAGCATCGGCTTCAGCTTCTTGAACGCCCGGTCGACGTCGAGTGGGTAGAGGTCAGCGGGCGCGACCCCGTCCGCCATGAGGACGAATTCGAGCTGGCCCTGGATCCATTTGCACATTGTGCGCTTGCCGGGGAATTTGGCCGTGTCGAAGAAGTCGGCCCACCCTGTCGGCGCGACACCCTTGGTTGCGTCGGCATCGTAGGCGAGCACGTTCGAATAGACGTAGTTCGAGATGCCGAACTCGCCGGCGAAATTCTCGGGCACCTGCGACTTGTCGACGATCGTGTAGTCGATCTTCTCGACCAGATTGCCCTTGCCCAGCGTCAGGGAATCGATCATGCCGCCGTCGGTGGCATCCCAGATGACCTTGCCGGACTCGACCATGGCCCGGATTGTGCCGATCGCAGGCCCTGCCCCGTCGATCACCACTTTCATGCCGCTCTTCTGGGTGAAAGGGTTGCCATAGGCCTTGGCGAAGGCGTCCGCCGCAGCCCCTCCCCAGTTGCAGACGACGATTTCGGAGGCGTCGGCCTGGGCAACGCCGGGCTTGAAGGCGGTCACAAGTCCGAGGCCGCCGAGAGCAAAGAGGAAAGAGCGGCGATCGATCTCACCGCGGTTGAATTTTTCCAGCGCGATCTGCGCCGCGTCTTGTGCGAAATGCGAGATTGTCATTTTTCATTCTCCCATTGTTGATGGTGGACTGCATGTCTTCGCGGATTTGATCCGTCTCTGTTCAAATTCCCACTCTTGCCGGCGGTCGGTTTTCCGCTGAGGCGTTTCCAGCCAGTTTCCAATGCGTCTTGCGCGGCGCGCCCACGGAGTGGCGCACGACAAGTTTCACCGCAACCGGCGCCGCGTCCGGTATGTCGACGCCGTTGATGTGGTCGATCAACAGGCCGACGGCTCGACGGCCGAATTCCTCCGCCGACTGACGGATGGCCGTCAGCGGCGGATCGAGCAGGTCGACATTGCGGATGTCGTCGAAACCGACCAGCGACAGATCGGCGGGCACGCTGATGCCGAGCTTGCGACAGCCTTGCAAAATCCCCAGCGCCAGCATGTCTGCAGAGGCGAAGATTGCGGTCGGCGGGTTGTCCAGTGCAGCGAACCGCCGGATCGCGCGCAGGCCGGACTCCTCGTCATAGTCGCCGAAAAAGACGTAGCCGGGATCGAGCTGCAGGCCTCTGCGTTCGAGGCATTCCTCGAAGGCTCCGAACCGCTCCCTGCTGCTGAGCAGCGCCGGCGGGCCGCCGACAAAGGCGATCGCCTGGTGGCCATTATCCAGAAGATGCTCGGTCGCCAGCCTGGCGCCGCGACGGTTATCGGCAAACAGGCGCGGCGCAATGGCGCCGGGAACGTCCTCGTCGACCAGGACGACGTTGCTGCAGGCATTGATCTTCTGGACCAGCGCGCCATCGTCCGGATGGTTGGTCATCAGCAGGATACCGTCGACCTGCGCGTCGTCGATGCGCGACAGGAAGCTCAGTTCCTTGGCGGCGATGTTGCGGCTGTTGAACATCACCAGGCTGTAGCCGAGCCGGCTTGCCTCTTCTTCGGCCGCACTCGCGATGGCGGCGAAAAATGGGTAGGAGATGTCGGAAACGATCAGGCCGATGGTTTCGCTACGACCCTTGCTCAGCCGTCGCGCGATGGCGTTGGGGCGATATTCCAGTTCCGCCACCGCCGCCCTGATGCGTTCGCTGGTTTCCGCCGGCAGCTTGATGCGGCCGTTCAGGTGACGCGACACGGTGGTGACCGAGACGCCGGCCGCATGTGCGACGTTCCTGATCGTGGATGCTGTGGGTTTCTTCATGAGGCGACTTCGCCCAGCGTTGCCGATGGGCAGAGTTCAGCACAGGAATTTACGCTTGTAAAACCGCTTTACTAAACCGGTTTCGTGAAATCGAGCGCTACCACCATTCCGGGAAAGCTGCGTGAGCTGCCCTGGCCAGTGTCGGGATTTCCTGATCGGGAACGGAGCTGTAAGGCCAGAGCAGTCGCGGGCCGAGCGGCGCCCACCCGCCAGCCGCCGCCATCGCCTTGTCAAGTGCCGCATCGCTGACATTGTAACGGGTGCGAAACGGTAGGACATGTGCGGCGAGGAAGGCCTGTATGCGGGCCTCGACCTCGGCAGCGGCGACCATATCGGTACGGATCATCCGCCACCACTGCACCGCGTCCTTCGGGTTGAGGCAGGCAACGTTGGAATAGCTGCCGTGAGCCCCTCCAGCATAGCCCGTTGCCAGCGTATGGCCGGGGACGAAGACGGAAAATCCGTCCAGTTTGCGGCGCATATCCGCATACCAGCCCGCGTCGCCGCCCGGCAGCTTGGCGCCGACCAGCGAAGGCACGGCCGCACGCAGCCTGGCGATGCCGTCGAGCGTCAGGCGGCGCTTGGCATGCGGCGGATTGTAGAGCACCAGCGCCGTTTCGGGCGCAGCGTCGCAGAGGCCGCCGGCAAAGCGCATGACCTCGTCGTCGCTGGGCGGCCACCAGTCGGGCAGCGTGAATTGCACCGCTGTCGGGCGAAGCGCGGCCACCCGCGTCAACCGCTCGCGCGCGACGCGTGGATTGGACTGGCTGATGCCGATCTGGAAAGGAAGGCGCGCGCGGCCGGCTATGGTTGCGACCAACTCACAAAGCCGGTCGAATTCGGGCTCGGTCTGGCAATGGAATTCGCAGGCCGTGCCATTGGAATAGACGCCGTCGACGCCTGAGGCGCAGAGCCGGGCGATCGTCTCTTCCGTCGCCTGCCAGTCGATCGCTCCGCGATCGTCGATGGCCAGCATCACCGCGCCCCATACGCCGCGCGGCGCATGTGCGGGCAAGCGGGCCAGGTGGTCGTCGAGGTCAGCGTGCACCGGCGATATCGTGTTCGCGGCGGGTTTCGTTCGACGCGAAGGCAGCCTCGATAATGGCGATCATCTTGCGGCCATAGGAGCCGTCGACCGGCACCGGCGTGTCATCGGCAATGGCATCGCGCATTGCGCTCCATTCGCGCACCAGCGCGTTATGCATCCAGTTCGGCTCAAAGGAACCGGGCAACTCGGTCCAGACCGTATCGCGGCCAAGCATCGTGGCGCGGTCCATGTCGATGCGCAGCGTTCCCTGCTCGCAGACCAGGTCCATGGCGTAGGTGGTAGCACCGGTGCGATAGCCGACGCTCTGCACCTGGCCGATGCCGCCGCCGGCGAAGCGCAGTCCGAGCAAGGCGCTGTCGTCTGCTTCCTGGTCATGGAACTTGGCGCCGAGCATGCCGCTCACCGACACGACATCGTCATCCATCAGCCAGACGAGGCGGTCGAGCGCGTGGATGCCGGCAGTCAACAGCATGCCGCCGCCGGTCGCCTTGCGCAGATGCCAGTCGCGGCGATTGTGCTCCATCCACAGCTTGATGATCCAGCTCGATCCGGCGAGCGGCCGGCCGAGCTCGCCTCCCTCAAGAATTTGCCTGGCTGCGATGCAGGGCAGGGCGAAATGCATGAGATGGGCGACCATCAGCTTGACGCCGCTCTCGGCCACAGCGGCATTGATCGCATCGCAGGCAGCCGCCGTCGGCGCCATCGGCTTTTCGAGCAGGATATGCTTGCCGGCGTTTGCCGCGCCGATGGCCATTTCCGCATGGAGGTGGTGCGGGCTGGCGATGAGCACCGTGTTCACCTCCTTGTCGTCCAGCAGCTTGCGCCAGTCGGCGTAACCGCGGCCGCCATGCTCGGCGGTGAAGCGCTGCAGCGCGTCGGCATTTCCTCGAGAGGCGGCGACGAGGCGAATGCCTCCAACCTCGCCGATTGCCCGCGCATGGGCTGCGCCGAAATCGCCGGCGCCGATAATTCCTATTCCAATCATGGTCGTGCCTTTTCATAAGCGGCGTCGATCAGCGACATCGCCGCAACATAATCCTCGATGGACACCGGCGGAGGCGCCTCTCTGGCCAGCCGGTCAAGCGTATCGCGCATGAACAGACGATAGCGCATTGCCGGCAGTTCAACCGGCAAGTCGACGATTGCTGCATCGTCGAGCGTTACGCAGGTGGCATGGTCGCCATGATCGATGAGGGTGGCATTGGCACTGACGATACGCCACTCGAAGTCACCGCCGGGGCGCATCGAAGCAAAGGTGTAGCCGGCCTCGACGATGAACAGCGCTCCGGCTTCGTCTTCCAGCACCAGAAGAGCGTGATCCTCGACCGGGCCGGGATGGATGCGGTTCGCGATCGAAACGCTTTTCAGGCCGAGCTTGCCGGTTGCGAGGCTGAGTGCCGCGTCGACGCCGTGTATGCCGAGATTCCTCAACGCACCCCCGCCACCAACCGCCGGGTCGAGGACCCAGGCGACACCGTCGGCGATGTAGCGTTGCGGCGGGCCGTTGACCAGCCGGAACTGGCAATGCGCCACCGGGCCAGCGCGACCTTGCCGGCGCAGCCGTTCAAAGCCGGCAACGGCCGGCCCGAAACGGTTGGGCAGGGGAACAGCGACAAAAGCCTGGTGCTGCCTGGCAAGCTCGCGCAGCGCTATCAGTTCGCTCGTACGGCTGGCCGCAGGCTTCTCCAGGATCAGCGGTATCCCTGCCGCGATGATCGCGCCTGCCCGCGCCGGCACCATCGAAGGGTGCCCCATCAACAGGATCACATCCGGCGGGCTGGAGAGTATCTCCGCAAAATCTTCGATAAACGGCAGGTCGTGGTGTGCGGCGAACGCATGCGCTTGGCCAGGTTCCTCGTCCCAGATACCGGCGATCTCCGCACCGTAAATGTGTGCGGCGTCGAGGTGCATTTCGGCGTGCCAGTGGCTCGAGCCGGCGAGGGCAATCTTCATTCGGAGGCAGCAGGTTTGTTATGGGCTTGCAGGATATCCTACAAGTAGCTATACGACAAGCGGCGGGCAGACTAATCCGGCGGACGATGAAAGCAGTGGGATGGCGGAACTGAAGTCGATCGAACCGTTGAGTAGACCGCCGCTGCTTCACGTCACCGTGCAGGAAAGCCTCAGGGCCTATATCGAAAGCAACCAGCTCAAGGCAGGCGATCCCCTGCCGCCGGAGACGTTCCTGGCGCAGCGGCTCGGCGTCGGCCGCAACTCCGTGCGGGAAGCCATCAAGGCGCTGGAGTCGATCGGCATCTTGGAGACGCGGCGCGGCATCGGCGTGTTCGTCAAGGAGTTCTCATTCAAGCCGCTGCTGGATAACCTGGCATACGGTTTGCAGGATTCGCTGCGCGATGTCGAAGAGCTGCGCGAAATCCGCCGCGTACTGGAAACCGGCCTCATCGCCAAGACGATCGAGATGATCAGTGCCGAGGACATCGAGGCGCTGCGCCAGTTGACCGAGCGCATGCGGCAACGTGCCGAGCGCCACGAGAGCTTCGCCGAAGAGGACCAGCAATTCCATCAGCTGCTGTTCCGCTGCCAGAACAATCACATGCTGAGCGCGCTGATCGACATCTTCTGGATAGCGTTCAACAAGGCCTCGAATTTCACCAATCTCGACAATCCGACGCCGCTGGCGACATGGCGCGACCATCACGAGATCGTCGAGGCTGTCGCCGCCAAGGATGTCGACCAGGCGCGTGGGCGGCTCGACGACCATTACCGGGGGATCCAGCAGGTTATCGCCAAAAACCGAGCAAGCTGAAGAACAACCTGAATATGCCGAGGGAGGAAACCATGCGCATCAGGATCATCGCATTCTCAGTCGCCGGGCTGCTGCTCGCCAGCATTGCCCCGTTGACCAGTGTCCAGGCACAAAGCGCCAAGACCATTACGGGCGGCTTCGACGTCGGCCCCGGTGGTTTTCCCAAGAACTTCAACCCGCTGGTCGCGACCGGCGGCTACACCTGGCTCAGCACCTATTTTGAACCGCTGGTCATCTACAATGTCGGGCTGACCGATATCGAAGGCGACCTCGCCAAGAACTACAAGATCAGCGACGACCAGCTGAGCTATACGTTCAACCTGGTCAACGAGACCTGGCATGACGGCAAGCCGTTCACGTCGAAGGACGTCAAATTCACCCTCGAGCTTGCCAAGAACAAGGCCTCCGGCAGCCTGTTTGCCGCCCGCCTCGCCAACATCGCCTCGGTCGATGCGCCGGATGACCACACCGCAGTGGTGAAGCTATCGAAACCGAACGGCTCGTTTCTATCCATTCTCTCGCAGCTGATGATCCTGCCGGAGCATGCCCTGGCCGCTCTGCCGCCAGAATCGCTGGCGACAAGCACCTGGTGGTCGACCGCTCCGGTCGGCACCGGCCCGTTCAAGTTCAAGCGGTACGTGACCGATCAATATGTCGAACTGGCAGCCGATGACGATTATCGCGGCGGCAAGCCGAAGGTAGACGCGCTCATCAACCGCTATTTCGAGTCGCCGGCGGCGGCCGTTGCCGCGCTCCGTGCCGGCGAGATACAGTTCACCTATGTCGAGCCCGACGATGCGGCATCGTTCAAGAGCGACAGCAATTTCAAGGTGATCGAAGGTGCCTCGTACGTGGTCAACTATATCGGCCTGAACCAGAAGGTCGACCTGTTTAGGGACATCCGTGTCCGCCAGGCGATCATGCACGCGATCGATCGCAACGCCATCATCGACAGCCTCTACGGGGGTGCCGCCAAGCCAGCCAATTGCGGCTATGTCGCGCCGCATCTCGTTCCCGCAGGCCTCGAACCCTATGCCTACGATCCGGCAAAGGCCAAGGCGCTGCTGAGCGAGGCGGGCTGGGACAAGATCAACGGCGACAAGCCGATCACCTTGCTGACCTATTACGGCTCGCCGCAAGCGGCCAATGTGATGGCCGCTGTCCAGTCGATGCTGGCCGAGGTCGGCATCAATGTGGTGCCGCGGGTTGTCGATACGCCGACCTATAACGGCATCGTCTACAAGCAAGGCACGCCGGACTGGAACGCCTTTCCGATGGTCTATGCCGGCCTGCAGAACGGCCCCAACCCGGCCGGCCTCAATCCCGGCCTCAACAAGTCGCAGATCCCGCCGGCAGGCTTCAACACCATGCGCATCGAGTTCGACGACCTGAGCACCGCGTTGGACGCCGCGCTCGGCCAGACCGATCCGGCCAAGCTCGACGCCTCCTGGCAGGAGGTCTGCAAGGTGATGAACAAGGAGCTGCCCTGGGCGACGTTGTGGGTGGCCAACCGCTATGGTGTGGCCTCCAACAAGCTGCGTGACTTCGTCTGGACGCCTGCGCCGGGCGGCGGCCCCTACGCAGCTCACCCCGAGCGCTGGGACATCCAGTAAGAAACCCAACCAAGCGAGCAGGCGGGACCACTTTGGCGCCGTCTGCCACCGCCACGGAAAGCCCATGTTGAGCTTCATCGCCCGCCGCGGCGCCACCGGACTGCTGATGCTGGTCGCGCTCAGCGTCCTCATCTTCATCCTGTTGCGGCTGGCGCCGGGCGATCCGATCGACGCCTATATCAACCCATCGGTCCCCATGTCGGCTTCCGACCTCGAGGGCCTGCGCGAACGGCTCGGGCTCGATCGGCCGCTTCCCGTGCAATATCTCGCCTGGCTGCGCGCGGCGCTGAGCGGTGACTTCGGCTATTCGATCCAGCGCAGCGGCGTTGCCGTGCTGCCACTGGTCATGGAACGCATCGGCCCGACGGCGCTGCTGATGGGCACGGGCCTGGCGATCGCCATCGTGCTCGGCATTTCCGCCGGCATTTTCAGCGCCGTGCGCCGTAATGAACCGTCCGACATCGCGCTGTCGGTGCTGTCGTTCATCGGTATCTCCAGCCCAGCTTTCCTGACGGCGCTGCTCGGTCTCTATTTCTTCTCGGTGCTGCTGCGCTGGGCGCCGTCCGGCGGCATGCAGACCGCGGGTGGGCCGTTCTCGGCGACGGATGTGCTTGCACACCTCATCCTGCCCGCCTGCCTGCTGTCCATCGGCCATGCCGCGCTGATCATGCGCTACATGCGCGCCTCGCTGCTGGAAGTGCTCAACCAGGACTACGTGCGGACGGCGCGCGCCAAGGGCGTGCGCGAGTTCTGGGTGATCATCAAGCACGCCACCCGCAATGCGCTCTTGCCGGTCATTACCCTGATCGGTTCGACGGTCGGCATCGCCATCGGCGGCGCCATCTTCCTGGAAAGCGTGTTCAACTGGCCGGGCATGGGACTGCTTCTGGTCAACGCCGTCGGCACCCGCGACTACCCGGTGATCATGGGCGCTACCCTGGTGATCGGCGTTTGCGTCATCCTGGTCAACCTGTTGACTGACGTCGTCTATGCCGTCGTCGACCCGCGCATTCAGGTGGCTTAATGGCAATCACCGCGCCAGATCCTACAGTTGACCCGATAGCCGCGCCGCAAACCAAAGGGCCGCTTCGCTGCGCGCTCGACCGCTTCTTTGAAAACCGCGCGGCGCGTGCCGGGCTTTTGATCGTCATCCCGATCCTGCTGGCGGTTTCGACTTATCCTCTGTGGTGGCCGCTCGGCCCGAACGCCATCGACCTCCGAGCAATGAACAAGGCGCCGTCGGCCATTCATTGGCTGGGTAGTGATGGCGTCGGGCGTGATGTCATGGCCCGGCTGCTGCAAGGCGGGCGGATCTCATTGCTGGTTGCCGTCAGCTCGGTCGCCATTTCGACCGTCATCGGCTTCCTGGTCGGCGCCGTCGCCAGCTTTGGCGGGCGGCTTGTCGACGGCACGGTGATGCGCCTGGTCGACCTGGCGATGACGCTGCCGCCGGTGATCTTCCTGCTGGTGCTGGCCTCAATCGCCGGCACCGGCATCGCCCCGACCATCCTGGTGATCTCCCTGCTCTCCTGGCCGGTGCTGTCGCGCATGGTGCGTGCCCGGCTGCTCGAACTGCGCGAGCGCGACTTCGTCGTCGCCGCCCGCGGCATGGGGGCGGGGCTGCCGCATCTGCTGTTCCGGCACGGCCTGCCCAATTGCATCGATATCCTGGTCGTCTACGCCGCCTTGCAGATCGCCAACGCCATCCTGCTTGAGGCCGGCCTGTCCTTCCTCGGCCTCGGCATCGCACCGCCCGAAGCCAGCTGGGGCAACATGCTCAACCTCGCCCGCTCCACCGTCGTGCTGGAAAATTACCCCTGGCAATGGCTGTTCCCGGGCGCCGCACTGGTGCTCACCGTGCTCGCCATCAATTTTATCGGCGACGGCTTGCGCGACGCATTCGACCCTCGCTCCGATCTCAACTGACCTCAAAGGTTCATCAAAATGCCCCTGTTTACCGGCGTCGTGCCACCTGTCGTCACCCCGCTCAATGCCGATTTCAGCATCGACTTCCCGTCGTTCACGCGCACTATCGAGAACCTGCTCGACGGCGGTGTTCACGGGCTGTTTGTGCTCGGCTCGACCAGCGAGGTGGTCTTCCACGACGAAGCGGGCCGCAGGGCCATCCTCGAGCATGCGGTCAAGGTCAATAACGGCCGGGTTCCGATCTTCGCCGGCGTCATCGATCCGACGACCGATCGTGTCATCAACCACGCCCGCATCGCCAGATCGGCCGGCGCCGACGCCGTCGTTGTCACCGCGCCCTTCTACACCCGCACCAGCCAGCCCGAGATCGCCGATCACTTCCGCTATATCAAGGATGCGATCGATCTCCCTGTCATCGCCTACGACATCCCGGTCTGCGTCCATGTCAAGCTGGAGCGCAAGACCACGGTCGGCCTCGCCAGGGAAGGCGCCATCGCGGGCATCAAGGATTCCAGCGGCGATGACGGCAATCTGCGTTACGTGCTCAAGGACATGGCAAACGACCCGGGTTTTTTCGGCATGACCGGATCCGAGATCCTGGTCGACAGCGCGCTGGCCATGGGTGCGCATGGCGTCGTGCCGGGCCTCGCCAATGTCGACCCGCATGGCTATGTCAAGCTGTGGAAGCTGACCCAGGCGGGCCAGTACGCTGAAGCCCGCCTGGAGCAGGAGCGGTTGTTGAAACTGTTCGAGATCGTCTGGATCTCGCTTGGCAGGACAAGCGCCGGCTCGGCCGGCGTCGGCGCATTCAAGGCAGCGATGAAGAGCCTCGGCATCATCGCCTCGAACACCATGGCGCGGCCGCAACGCAGCCTGAACGGGGAGGAAACCGCGAAGATCGACATGATCCTTCGCGACGTGGGGCTGCTCCGCTGAGTGTCGCGCCGATCCTCTCGATTTCCGGCCTGCGCGCGGTGTTCCGCATTGCGGGGCGCGACATCGCGGCGGTAACGGATGTCGACCTGACGATCGGCTTCGGCGAGACGCTGGCGCTCGTCGGCGAATCCGGATCCGGCAAGTCCGTCACCAGCCTGTCGATCATCGGCCTGTTGCCGAAAAGGGTCGGACATATTGCCGAGGGATCGATCGCGCTGCGGCGCAAGAACGGCACGGTCACCGAGCTGACCAGCCTCGACGCCGAGTCGCTGCGCAAGATACGCGGCAACGAGATCGGCATGGTGTTCCAGGAGCCGATGACCAGCCTGAACCCGGTCTACACGATCGGCGAGCAGATCGCCGAACCGATCCGCATCCATCTCGGCAAATCGCACCGCGAGGCAGAAGCAGACGCGGTGCGGCTGCTGGAGCAGGTCGGCATTCCCGATCCGAAGCGGCGGGCGCGGCAGTATCCACACGAACTTTCGGGCGGGATGCGCCAGCGCGCCACTATCGCCATGGCCCTGTCCTGCGATCCGGGCTTGCTGATCGCCGACGAGCCGACAACGGCATTGGACGTCACTATCCAGGCCCAGATCCTCGATCTTTTGGCGGCGCTGCAGGCGCAGCGCGGCATGGGCATCCTGTTTGTCACCCACAATCTCGGCGTCGTCGCCGAAATCGCCGACCGGGTGGCGGTGATGTATGCCGGGCGTATCGTCGAAACAGGTCCGGTGAGCGAAGTGTTCACCCGTCCGCGTCATCCCTATACGGCCGGGTTGATGCGCTCGGTGCCGCGGCTCGGTGAGGCCACGGCGCTGAAGGCGGCGGGAACGCCGCTCCCGACGATTGCCGGCAATGTTCCCTCGCTCGCCTTGCTGCCCAAGGGCTGTTCCTTCGCGCCGCGCTGCCCGATGGCCATCGCCGCCTGCCGCGCCGCGGTTCCTCCGTTGTTTGCGGCGACGCCGACCCAACAAAGCCGCTGCCTGCGCTGGGAGGAGCTCTGATGGCCGACGCCCCCTTTCTCACGGTCAAAAACCTGACCAAGCATTTTGCGCCGACTGCATTCTCGCGCGGACCCGTCGTTAGGGCGCTGGAGGATATTTCCTTCGATATCAGGCGTGGCCAGGTGGTCGGCCTGGTCGGCGAATCCGGGTCCGGCAAGACCACGATCGGCCGCTCGGTGCTGCGTCTGATCGAGCCGACGTCCGGCGAAATCAACTATGACGGCACCGATATCACCAGGCTGAGTGCGGCCCAGTTGCGCCGCCAGCGCCGCAAGATGCAGTATATTTTCCAGGATCCCTTCACCAGCCTGTCGCCGCGCATGACGATCGGGCAGATCCTCACCGAAGGCCTGGACATTCAAGCCATTGGCAAGAAATCCGAGCGGCGGGCGAAGGCGAAGAAGGCACTTGCTGCGGTCGAGTTGCCGGTCGACGCCTATCACCGCTACGCCCACGAATTCTCGGGTGGGCAGCGCCAGCGCATCGGCATCGCCCGGGCGCTGACGCTCGAGCCGGAATTCATCGTCGCCGATGAGCCGGTCTCGGCACTCGACGTCTCGATCCAGGCGCAAATCATCAATTTGTTGCGCGACCTGCAGCTCCGGCTCGGTCTGACCATGCTGTTCATTTCGCACGATCTGGCCGTGGTCGAGTACATCTGCGACACGGTCATCGTGCTCTATCTCGGGCGCATCATGGAGGTTGCGCCGGCGGTCGAACTCTATGCCCGGCCGCAGCATCCCTACACGCGCGCGCTGCTGTCAGCCATTCCGTCGCTCGATCCGCTGGCCAGGCAAGGCCGGCAGGTGCTCAAAGGCGGCATTCCCAGTCCGGCGAACCCGCCGTCGGGCTGTGTTTTCCGAACCCGTTGCCCGTTTGTGCTGGAGGCTTGCGCCGGGGCTGTACCGCCGCTGCGGGCGACAGCCGACCGCCATCTGAAGGCCTGCATCCGCGACGACATCGCGTAAGGAGTGATTGCGGCCTAGACAACGGCTCCAGCCTGGGTTCACGAAGCTGTTATAGTGGTCTCCGGTCATTAAAACGTCAGCAATGCCGACCCATATGCAATCCGCGCCGGATGTTTCCTCCCATTCGTCCGGCGCGTTCCCCTCTGAAGGTTTTCGACCTTCACATCTGGCCGGGCTTTGCAGCCCGGCCTTTTTTGCGGGGTAAGTGAGCGAGCCGAGATCATGGCGCAGGCGTGCCCAGCGTATCGATGCGTTTCGCTAGCGCCGCGGGATCGCCAAGCACGCGCAGCGTCTTCAGCCGAGCAGTGCCGCCGGCGGCGATCGAGACGCCCGATGCCGGCACGCCAAGCGCTTTGCCGACCAGCTTTTCCAGCGCTCGATTGGCGGCCCCGTTTTCCGGCACGGCGCGGACGCGGGCTTTTAGATAGCTTCGCCCATCCGCCGATGTTTCGATGCCCTCCAGCCTGTCCATCGCCGCTTTCGGCGTCAGCCGGACGAATAGGTCGATGCCGTCGGTGCGCGTGCGGAACGGCGCGCTCATGGGACGCCTGAACTCAGACGACCAGCGAAAGCACGGTGGTGAGCAGGAACTGCCGGATGAAGAACAGGATCAGCAGCAGGATGATCGGCGAGATGTCGATGCCGCCGAGATCGGGCATGAAGCGGCGGATCGGCCGCAGCGCCGGCTCGGTCAGCCGATAGAGCATGTTGCTGATGGTGTCGACGAACTGGTTGCGCGAGTTGACGACGTTGAAGGCGTAGAGCCAGGAAAATATCGCCGAGGCGATGATGATCCACCAGTAAAGGTCAAGCGCCATGACAATGGTCTGAATGAGGGCGATCATGCCGGTCTCCGATTGTTGCCGACATGTAGCCACTGTAGGGGAAAGCGGCAAGAGCCGCCTTCCGCAGCATGGCGAAGCCGGACAAACGGCCGAACGGCATTTCGGCAGCAAGCGCAGCCTTGACAGGAAACCGCAGCGGCCGATAAAAGCCCCATCCGCTGGACGGGGCTGTAGCTCAGCTGGGAGAGCGCGTCGTTCGCAATGACGAGGTCAGGAGTTCGATCCTCCTCAGCTCCACCAGCGGATTTTTTGAATCCCTTACCTGGTTGCATGCCGAAGACCCGCTTGGATTTCATGGCTATCCTCAGCTGAAGCAACCGAATGCATCGCGGGCCCTCTGCCGGCTTGGCACTGTCATCGTCGGGTGGATTCACATCGGCGGCGTAAAGGTCCTCTACACCAGTAGCGTATGCGGCCTATTGCCACTGCGCCTCGTCCTTGCCAGACTTGGCCCGTCTTCAAAACCGAGGGGAATTCACTATGACCAGCACGACAAGACGTGATTTTGTAGGTCTTACAGGAGTGGCAGCGACTGCCCTGGCCGGTGCTGTTGCAACACGAGCTACCGCTGCTGAAACCGACGTATCGCCATCGTTCGATGAGGTTCTTCAAGAGTACAATCAAAACAACACAGAAAGGACTAGATCAAGGCTGGCGATCTATGTGGTGCTTTCTCATCTGCACGCCAGCCTCGAGGAGGAATTTAGTGACCTTGGGCTAGAGCTGCCTTTGGGAAAAAAGGCCCTGCCATCGAATCTGCCGGCCAATTTCGAGGACGCGCAGGTTGCACCCCTTCCTTGGCTCTTCAAGCCCTCGGAAGTTACCGACCAGGAACGAAGCGGCTATGCGACGATTGCAATGCGAATGAACGCAGTGATGGCAAGACACACCGCCGACGTGAGTGTCGGGGTTTCGCATATCATGTCACACAAGGGATAACCGCGACCTTGCCGGCGAGCACGGCACGTCAGGCGAGCACAACGCCGGCCGGCGATTTGTTGTTGCGGGCGAACCGATTACCTGTTTTCGCGAGGCGACTGCGCTGCGAGAGTCCTCACAATGGATAAATCCTTCCGGGACGCGCCGCGCGAGATAGCAAAGCTCTCGGCACCCCGGCCAGTGGGAATTGTCAGCCGTCCGCGCGTAGTGGCGCTGCTTTCGCAGGCCCTCGACAGCGGTGCATGCTGGCTGGCTGCGCCTGGTGGATACGGCAAGACCACCGCGGTGATCGACTTTCTGGAACAAGGCGGGCTGAAGCGAGGCGGGCTGAAGCAAGGCGAATCGGCGTACAACTGGTATCGGGTCGACACCGAGGACCAGGACGTTGCGCGCCTTTTCCACTACCTGACGCTGTCGCTCGACGGCGGGCATGCCGGCATGCCCGTCTTCGGTCCGGAATATGCCGACAATTCCGACGATTTCGCGCGGCTGTTCTTCCGCACTTATTTCTCGCGGCTTGATCCCGGCACGATCCTGGTCCTCGACGATCTGCATCGTGCCGACGCGCCAGGCTTCCGCCGGACGCTGGCGATCCTGTTGCGCGAACGCCCCAACACCATCCGCTGCATCTGCACATCGCGGATGCTGCCCGAGGGCGATGTCGCCGACCTCGTGCTGTCGGGACAGTTGCCGGTCCTCAACCAAACGCTGCTGGAGTTTTCGCCTGCGGAGGCACGCAACCTCGTCGCCGCCCGCTCGCAATCGCCGTCCGAGGTCGGCGACATTTCGGAGGCGCGCGGCTGGGCGGTGGGCCTTCTCCTGCTGGCCAACGCCGGAATGTACTACCCGCTTTCGCAGACCGGCCTTGCCGGAGGCGCCGGCCTTCGGGAGATTGTCGGACGTTATTTCCTGCGCGACATCGCGCCGGAGGACCAGGATCTGCTTATCAGGCTCAACGTTCTGCCGGAGATCAGCACTGAGCTTGCCGATGCGTTCCTGGGCTCGCCGCAGGCTGCTCGCCTGCTGGTGCGGCTGCAGCATCGCCAGCTGCTGATCACGCGCGACGGTCCGGGCGGCGCCGCCTTCCAGCTGCATGACTTGTTGCGCGAATACCTTGCCGGCCTACTGGACCGGCGCGTGACGGAAGCGGACCGTTCCAGGCTGCGCGAGCAGGCTGCAAAGGTCCTGCACGAGGCAGGCAAAACCGACGCGGCAATCGTCCTGGCGTTGCAGGCGGGCGCCTGGCCGCTGGCACGCCAGCTCATTCTGGTGTGCGCCAACGGCGTTCTCTCGCAAGGGCGCCGGGCCAGCTTCGTCGAATGGTGCAACAGGCTGCCCCCCGACCAGATGGACGGGTGGGTTCATTATTGGCTGGGCGTCGCCTTCGCATCGGACGATGCGAAGGCCGAACCGCACTTCTCCAAGGCATGGCAAGCATTCGAGAACACCGACATGCGCGGCCAATGCCTGACCGTCGCGCGGGCGGTCGTGGTCAAGACCGCCAGCTGGCGTACGCATGAGGGGCTGGCGGACTGGACGCGCCGAGCCTCACAGCTTCTTGCCAAGGGATTGCCGGAGTTGGATCCGGAGGAACTCATGATGGTCAGGCTCGGCATCCTGCGGGCCATCGATTTCGCCGAACCCGGCGAATTCGAAGCCCACGACGCCAAGCGCCTCGTGAATGATATCCAGCAGCGCCTGACACGTCTGCCGATAGAAGATTCGGTCGAGTTGCGCCTGCTGGCAAGCGAAGCGCTCATCGACTACGCGACCTCGTCGGGGCAGCGCGACATTTTTGCCAATGCCGTGGACAGCGTTGCCGCCGATCTCGAACATCCGGATATCCCGCCCCTGGTGCTCGGCATGTGGCTGGTGTCCTTTGGCTCGGCCAGCGGCCGTTACTTCCCCTATTCGCGGCGCGGTTTTGTCTATGCATCGGCCGAGGATGCGTTGCGACGCGCAACGGCGATAGGCGAGCAGCACGCCTTACGGGGCGTCGAGTTCAGCGCCCTCTATCAGCTTCAATTGCTGATGAAGCTTCACAACAAGTTCTCGGAATTCAATGCGCTTGTCTCCCGGCTGGGCGAGATCGCGGACAGCAGGTTCACCACCCAGGTCGCGGTGGTCGCCGACTGCCACGCGGCGATGCACACGCGCAATGGCGACTTCGCCAAGGCCTATCTCGACTGCGATGTCTTCATGGATGCGATCGAGCGGGCGAATGAGCCGATGATCGAACGCTGGCCGCATTACGTCACCAAATACCAGGTTCTGCTTGCCGACCGGCGTCCGGCGGAGGCGACTACGCTACTCCAGGAGATCGTCGAAAGGCTGAGCGGCGGCCCCCGCCAGCGTGTCGAACTGAGCATTCTGGCCGCCCAGGCTCTGGAGCAGAAGTGGAACGGCGGCGCGTCCTATGGCGCTCGTCTGGCTGAATTCATGGAGGCGCTGCGCCAGGTCAACCCCTCCGCAATCCTGCTCAACCTGCCGGACTTATTGGCCGATCTGGTCGCCGATGCGCTGGAGCGAAAGATCGACGTCGATCTGTGCCGCCGCGTCGTTCGGGCGCGATATCTGGTCCCGCCCGCTGGCCGACCCGCCCAGTGGCCTTGGCCGCTCAGGATCCACTTGATGGGAGGCTACCGCCTCGAGATCGATGGCGCCGAGGTCGCGCCCGGTGCCAAACCTACCCGCGCGCTCGACATATTGCGCATTATCTGCCTGTCGAGGGACCAGGTCTCTTCTGTGGAAACCCTGCAGGATTGGCTCTGGCCCGACCTCGACGGCGACCAGGCCAAGGCGGCTCTGGAGCAGGCGCTGCATCGTCTGCGCAAATTGCTCGGGCAAGGCGATTTCGTAACGCTGAGAGAAGGCCGTTTGCGACTCGCTGCCGACAAGGTCTGGGTCGATCTACAGGATTGGGAAGACCGGCTGAAACGTGTGCTGTCGGGCCAAGGAGACAGCACGATCGAGGAGAAGGAAGCGCTGCTGGAAAGCTTTTTCGGTCCGCTTTTCTCGAATGGCCCGGCGCCCGCCTGGTCGAACGCCGCGGCCGACCGGGTGCGGGACGGGTTGGTGGAGCTTGCCGTGCGAATCGCCAAACACTGGCAGAGCCAAGGCAACGCGGATCGGGCACGCCAGGCGTGCCGGCGTGCCCTCGATTTCTACCCGGAATCGGCCAAACTCCATGGGACGCTCATCCAGGAGAGCCTCTCCAGGAACGACCATGCCGGTGCCATCGAGGATTACCGGCGCTATGAACGCGCGCTCGCTTCGACCGGCGATGACGAGCCCTCGCCTTTGCTGCGCTCGCTCGTGCGCCCGTTTCTCTAGACCGGTTCATCGTTTCACGGAAACGCCGAACCGCTCTATCTCTTTATTTTTGCGCAATTCCCTAGGGAAAGCGCTACGCGATTTTCCCGGGAAAACCGTTTCACACTTTTCCGGGAATTGCTTTGGCGCAGCTCGGAACTCTGTAAGCCGTCCGTAAGTCGCGGTCTGGGAACCTCAGCCCGTCGATCAAAACCGATCGCCGGAGGCCTGAAGCCCCCGATACCAACACTCACAGGAAGGAAAAGGTCATGCCGTATACTGCCAGAGCAACTTCGAGAGTGCGTGCCGGCGCCGTCCGCGCTGGAGCCACAAGATTTGCCGACCAGCTCAGGATCGGGCCTTGGTCGCTCCTCTCGCCCGAAGCTGTCATACAGCAAAAGTACAACTCCCTTGGAGGCGCCGGCTTCGCCGAGATCGACAGGAAGGACACTGGAAAAGCCTGGTATCTCAAGAACGGCTCATGCATTTGCTACAACGATGCCATGCACGACGCCTTTGAGATCCATGGCGAAATCTACAAGAAGTGGATTGCGCTTGGCGGTCTCGCGTGGGGCATTCCCTGCACCGACGAAACCGGAACTCCCGACGGCGTCGGCCGATACAATCACTTCAACAACAATACCGCTTCGATCTACTGGACACCGAACACCGGTGCTCAAGCGATTTGGGGGGCCATTCGCGGCAAATGGGCAGCAATGGGCTGGGAGCGCTCGGTTCTCGGCTATCCGGTGACCGACGAAACTGGAACTCCCGACGGCGTCGGGCGCTACAACCATTTTGCCAATGCCGGCTCGATCTACTGGACACCGAACACAGGAGCCAACGTGGTGTACGGTGACATCCGCAAGAAGTGGGAGAGCCTGGGCTGGGAACAGTCATATCTGGGCTATCCCACGACCGACGAGACCGAATTTGCCGATGGTGGCCGTGCCAATCTGTTTGAAAACGGTGGCATATACTGGTGGCCCGACACCGGCGCGGTCGACCTTCGAGATGTCGTCGTCCACTATACCGGCCTCCATTGCTTCGGCGAGACCGACTGGGATCAGGGGTCGAGTGCGGATGAACCCTATGTCATCGTCAGCGTGACAACGCCGCAGGTCGCCGACACCAAGCGCAGCCAGGTCTATGGCGACGTTGATGCCGGAGATACAAGACCCGACCTTATGGAAATTTATCGAGGCAAGCCCTACGGCATCAATATCGGTACGGTGCTGATGGAAAATGATTTTGGCGATCCCAACAAGTACAAGGACGAGGTGCAGAAGATCGTCATGGGCGTCCATACGGCCGGTACGCTGGCTTTGGGCCTCATTCCGGTAGCGGGACCTATCATTGCCGCCATAGCCGCCCCGGCCCTGGGATCCTTGATGCCATCGATCGGCGGCGCCATCAGCGATCTCTTCGATTGGGGCGATGACAGGATCGGGAGCGCGACAGTGACCATCTCCGCAAAGCAGATGGTGTTGCTCGCGGCACGCACGAACAATACCACCTTCAGCGGGATTGGGTTCAAAGTGGAAACGCCCCTGATTTCCGGCGATGGGGCTTCCTACAAAGCCTACTTTGGCTTTGTGCCTGCCTAGGCCAATCGCCCCGGCAAAAAAGCTTGCCGGGACAATCAACTTACCAGCCCCGCCTTCCGTTGGCGGGGCTGACAGCTCGACTGAGAGATTTATTTCCGTAGCGGTCGTCGCAAGGCGCGGTCCAGATGCGGCAGCGCCGATCAGCATAGCGGGCAAGCTGTCGTTGTACCCCCGCACAGCCCGTAGCGCCGCAATGAACGCGGCTCCTTTGGCCGGAACGATGGAGACCGCATTAAGTGCAGTCACCTCAACGATGCGGCCGCAGCCAGCGAGGCCGAGCCGGACCGGCGGAAACCGGATCAGGCGGTGCGCAACCCGACGCGATGACAGCCGACATCAATCAGGATGGAAAGAGAACGATTACAAGAGCGGGCATGCATCACACCAGCCCGCGCTTGGCCATCATTGCTTCCGGGGAAGGCATCTTGCCGCGGAAGGCGGTGTAGAGTTCTTCCGGGTCCTTCGAGCCGCCGGCGGCGTAGATGTTCTTCCGCAGCCGCTCGGCCAGCGCCGGGTTGAAGGGATCGTCTGTTTCCTCGAAGGCGGCGAAAGCGTCGGCGTCGAGAACTTCCGACCACATGTAGGAGTAATAGCCGGCCGAATAGCCACCGTCGGCAAAGATATGGCCGAAATGCGGGGTGCGGTGACGCATCGCGATGGTGTCAGGCATGTCGAGCTTTTCGAGCGTTTCGGCTTCGAAACGAAGCGGCTGGTCCGGCGCATCCGGCCGCGCATGGTAGGCCATGTCGACCAAGGCCGAGGCGGTGAACTCGACTGTGGCGAAGCCGGCGCCGAAGGTGCGCGCCGCCAGCATCTTGTCGACCAGCGCCTTTGGCATCGGCTTGCCGGTCTTGACATGCAGCGCATGCTTTTCCAGCACTGCCGGCACCGTCAGCCAGTGTTCGTAGAGTTGTGAAGGCAGCTCGACGAAATCGCGGCTGACCGAGGTGCCAGCGACCGATGGCCAGGTAACGTCGGTCAGCATGCCGTGCAGCGCGTGACCGAATTCGTGGAACAAGGTCTTGGCCTCGTCGACCGACAGCAAGGCTGCCTCGCCGGCCGGCGGCTTGGCGAAATTCATGATGTTGTAGATGACCGGCCTGGAGCCATCGCCAAGCTTGTAGCCGGATTTCAGCGCGCTCATCCAGGCGCCGGAGCGCTTCGAGGGTCGCGCGAAATAATCGGCGAGGAACAGGCCGCGCTCGCTGCCGTCGGCATTCTTCACGACGAAAACACGTGCGTCCGGATGCCAGGTGGCAATGCCCTTCTTTTCCTCGAAGGAAATGCCGAACAATCGTGTCGCCACGTCGAAACAAGCGTCAATGATGCGGTCGAGCTGCAGATATGGCTTCAGCTCGGCCTCGTCGAAGGCGAATTTCTCGGCGCGCAGCTTCTCCTGATAGAAGCGCCAGTCCCAGGCGGCGAATTTCTCGTTGCTGCCGGCCTTCGCCGCCAGCCGCTGCAATTCGGCCCGGTCGCTTGCCGCCTTTTCCACCGCCTTTTCCCAGACCGGATCGAGCAGCGCGTGCACCGCCTCCGGCGTCTTGGCCATGGTATCGTCGAGCTTCAATGCGGCGTAGGAAGGATAGCCGAGCAGCTTCGCCTTCTCGGCGCGCAGGCGCAGCATGTCGCGCACCACTTCCGTGTTGTCGGTGGCGCCGCCATTCTGACCACGCATGATGAAGGCGCGGAACGCTGTCTCGCGCAGGTCGCGGCGTTCTGAGAAGGTCGAGAACGGCTCGTAGATCGACCGCGACAAGGTGACGGCGTAGCGGCCCTTCTGGCCGCGCATCTCGGCGGCTTCCGCCATCGAGCCTTTCAGGAATTCCGGCAGGCCGGCAAGATCGGCCTCATCGAGGAATAGCGCCCAGTCGCGCTCGTCGGCAAGCACGTTCTGGCCGAAATTGGTGCCGAGCGACGACAATTCCTCGTTGATCGATGCCAGCCGCTTCTTGCCTTCGGCGTCGAGCCTGGCGCCGGAGCGGACGAAGTTTTTCCAGGTCTTTTCCAAGACCCGCAGCGTTTCGGCATCGAGCTTCAAAGCCTCGCGGCGCTGATAGAGGTCGTCGATGCGGGCAAACAGGCCCTCATTCATCGAAATCGCCGAGAAATGCCGCGACATTTTTGGTGAGATGTCGCGCTCCAGCGCCTGGATCGCCTCATTGGTGTGGGCGCCGGCGCGGCACCAGAAGATCGACGAAACATGGTCGAGAGCCTCGCCGGCGAGTTCGAGTGCGGCAAGCGTATTGTCGATGGTCGGCGTCTCGCCGTTGCCGGCAATCGCCTCGATCTCGGCCTCATGCGCCTTCAGGGCCGCGTCGAAGACCGGAGAAAAATCGCCGTCGCCGATGCGCGTGAAATCAGGCAGGCCGAGCGGCCCTTGCCACGCGGTCAGCGGATGGGCGGCGAGGTCGACGGTGGACGGCATGGGCAAACTTTCGCTGAGTGGGTGGGGGAAGCGGATCGTCACCGATGTAAGGCGCCGGCCGGCTCCACGCAACAGCGCGCCCCGTTCATGATTTCCTCAGTAGCCATCGCAATTTTCGGCGATCGCGGCTTGCGAACTGGCGGTGATTTGGTCGTTGGCGACCGCAAAGGTCTCCTGCATCAGCATGTCGTTGCTGGGAAAATCATAGCAGGCGATCACAGTGGTGACGCCGCCCTCCGATTTCTCGATCCGGTGGCGGATTTCGGCCCCGGCGACGGCGCCTTGCCACTCGGCGATCGAGGCGATGAATTCCTGCTTGCTTTGCACGACGCCGAGGTCGTCGAGCTTGATGCGGACGTTGTCGGCGAGCAGGTCCGACAATTCGCTGCGGTCGGCGACGAGCAGTGCCGAATACCAGCGGTCGATGATCGCGCTGTCGTCGGCACGGGCGAAATCCGCCGAGCAGAGCAGTGCCGCAGCCGCGAACGCGTCCCGAAGTCGCACCATGCCCAGCCTCCTACTCCGTGTCGGGCCGCTCGAAATCGCCGGTGTCCTTGTTCATCACCCAAAGCTCCCCGGTCGAAATATCGAACCAGGCGCCGTGAAGTGACAGCCGCCCCTTGCCTTCGAGGATCGAAACACAAGGGAAGGTGCGCAGATTGGCAATGGAATAGCGGATCGAGATGCGCTCCAGTGCCGTCTGGCGCTCGGTCGCGGTCATGAAGGTGCTCGACGATACGGTCTCGGCCGCCGGCGCGATCAGGCTCATCCATTTGCCGATGAAATCACCCGGCGACAACGGCGCGGCCGTGGTGTCGAGTGCCGCGCGGATGCCGCCGCAGCGGCCGTGACCCATCACCACGATGTTCTTGACCTTGAGGCTCTGCACGGCAAATTCGAGCGCCGCCGATGTCGAGTGGAACTGATCGTCGGGCGCATAGGGCGGCACCAGATTGCCGACATTGCGCAGCACGAACAACTCGCCTGGCCCGGCATCGAAGATCGCTTCAGGCGCGGCGCGGGAATCGCAGCAGGCGACGATCATCGTTTCCGGTGCCTGGCCCTCCCGCGCCAGCGCGCGATAACGCCCGCTTTCGGTGAGATACCGACCGCTCATGAAGTTGCGGTAGCCGGTGAGAAGATGCTCGGGAAGGTGAGGCATGGGCAGCGATGGGAGCCTTTCCGGGTTAAAGGCACGGTTCAATCCCGAAAGGCTCTAGCGCATCGGCCCGAAAATCGGAACCGATTTTCGGAGGGCGGGATGGCGTGGTTTCGACGTGCCAGCCCGTACTTTGCATACGGGTGAACGAACGGCGCCATTAATCGGCCTCAGAACCGCAGATTGGCGCCGGCGCGCAGCAGAAGCCAGTAGAACAGGCCGGTCGCGCCAACCGCCAGCAGCATCGCCAGGAAGAAGCCGCTAGGACTCTCGGCAAATGGCAGTCCGCCCGTGTTCATGCCGAAAATGCCGACGATCAGCGTTCCCGGCAAAAGCAGCGCGCTCATCACCGCCAGCGCCTTGAGGCTGCGGTTCGATTCGTCGGCAAGCTCAGCCGCAAGCTCCTCCTGCAGCAGCCTTGCCCGGTCGTTGATCATGACGACCTCGCGGTCGAGCCGTTCAAGGCGCGCAGCAAGCCGGCGCAAAACTTCATGTGCGCCGGCGGAAAGGTTCCAGACGGAACGGTCTTCATCCTGGAAAAGGGCCGCCAGGGCCGAGATCGGCCGATGCAGGGATACGGCAAGGCGGCGCACATCCTTCAGCTGCCGTCTTTCGTCGGCAAGCCGCTCGGTCACGAGATGATCCTCGACCGCATCCAGCCGCTTCGTCGCCGCGGCGAGCCGCAGGCTGGTGGTCTTGCAAAAAGCCATGACCAGCGTTTCGAACAGTTCGAATGCCGTGGCCGGCCGCAGCCCCGCGGCAAGGGCAGTGTGCACTTCCTCCACCGCCGCCAGCGGATGCCGGCGGCCGGTGACCAGCAGCCGCTCCGAGACCGCAAAATGCAATCTGCCGATGGTCGTCGACTGATGAGCGATCTCGCCATGCAGGTCGGCCGAAATGCCGTGGACGACGCCATTCTCATGCGCCAGCACCAGGCTGTCCTCATGTCCTTCGAGGATTGCATGAGCCGACGCCGGCAGCGCGCAGGCGTGGCTGACCCAGGAATGGGCGCGCCGGTCGACAAGGTCGACATGCAGCCAGACCCAGCCGTCCGCTGAGGCTAGCGCGGCCTCTATGTCTCGGGGCGCCAGCGGTTCGGGAGCTTTGCCGGGAGCGGCATGATAGGCCCAGACCAGCCCAGGAGTATGGTGCTGATCGTCCGCGGCAAGCAATGTCAGATGCGATGCGTCATTCATGGCCGCCGCCGAAACAATGCACGTTCAGGTGATCCGGGCGGCGCCGGGGCCGGCGCCGCGACATTCTGGTCAAAACCCTGCCCCCGCTCAGAACACCTGGCGGAAGATGACGAACAACACGAAGGCAAGACAGATGGAGGCCGGAAGGGTCAGTATCCAGGCCATCAGCATGTTGCGCACCGTCGACCATTGCAGGCCCGAACCATTCGCCGCCATGGTGCCGGCAACGCCCGAGGACAGCACATGGGTGGTCGAGACCGGCAGGCCGAGATAGTCGGCCGATGCGATCGTCGCCATCGCGACAAGCTCGGCGGACGCACCCTGACCATAGGTCAGATGGCTTTTGCCGATCTTCTCGCCGACAGTGACGACTATGCGCTTCCAGCCGACCATGGTGCCGAGGCCGAGCGCAAGCGCGATGGCGACCTTGACCCAGAGCGGGATGAACTTCGTCGCGTTGTCGACCGCCTTATGATAGGTCGTCACCGCCTTCAGGTCGTCTGCCTCCATCGGCAGCAGCTTCTTCTTGTCTATCAGCTTCAGCGCTTCACCAATAAGATAGATGTTGTTGCGGGCGTTGCTGACCAGCGTTGTCGGCAGCTTTTCCACGGACGGATAGGGCGACAACATGGCGCTGGTGTCGTGGATGAAGCTCTGCAGGGCAGGCGTGGTCTCGTCCTTCCATGTCTTGGTGCGAACGGCGTCACCGACCACGGTCGCCGCGTCGGTCACGGCGACGCTGGGCTTGACGTATTTGCCGAGTACCGTTTCGACCTGCGTCGCCGCGGACTTGTAAGCTTCGAGATAGTTCACGTCCGGTGTGCGGTTGAGCGCGAAGGCGGTCGGCACCACGCCGATCAGGATGAGCATGATGAGGCCCATGCCCTTTTGCCCGTCATTGGAGCCGTGGGCAAAGCTGACGCCGGTGCAGGTAAAGATAAGCAGCGCGCGGATCCACAGTGGCGGCGGCGCGCTCGACTTGGGCGCCTCGTAGAGCTCGCGGTTCCTGACCAGCAGCTTCATCAGCAGAAGCAGCAGCGCGGCCAGGCCGAATCCGACCAGCGGCGAGATCAGAAGCGACAGGCCGACATTGGATGCCTGTGACCAGTCGACGCCGCTGGTGACGGAGCCGGCCGGGGCCATGAACTGGTTGGCGAGACCGACGCCGATGATCGAACCGATCAGCGTGTGCGAGCTCGAGGCAGGCAGGCCGAGATACCAGGTTCCGAGGTTCCACATGATCGCTGCGACCAGCAGCGCGAAGACCATGGCTAGCCCCGCGCTCGACCCGACCTGAAGGATCAACTCGACCGGCAGCAGCGAAATGATGCCGAAGGCGACCGCCCCGCTGGCGGTAAGCACGCCGAGGAAGTTGAAGAAGCCGGACCACATCACCGCAAGCTCGGCCGGCATGGAATGCGTGTAGATCACGGTTGCCACCGCATTGGCGGTGTCGTGGAAACCGTTGACGAATTCGAAGCCGAGCGCGATCAGCAGCGCCAGCCCAAGCAGGATCCACGGCACCGCGACGGTGCTGGTCAGGTCCTGGCTGAGCGCGTAGCCGACATAGGCAAGGCTGCCCAGAATGATGGTGGCAAAGGCCGGCAGAAACCATTTGCCGGTGCCGTTTGGCCGGTCAAGCGGATGCTCCGGCCTTGGAATTCCTGCCTCGCTTGAAACAATATCGACCATATCCCACTCCTCCTGCGTTGCAGCAAAGAATGGGAGGACGCTATGTCGGTACAATGAAGCCTGTGTGACGGCAGGCACTTTGGGTTGACGCAAACGGGCGATCGAAGCGACCGAGGCAACTGAACCCGGCCGGCGCATTCCTGGACTATTCCGCTATCTCCAGCAGCGTCGATATCAGCAGCCGGCGCTCTTCGGCGGAGAGAATGTCCGAGCCGAACAGGTTCATGCTGCGAAGCCCTTCGATGGCGAGATAGCAGACCAGCAGCGCCCTGAGGTTAGGAGTCTCCCCCTTCAGCTGCTGGAACAGCTGCCGCCTGAACGATTTTATCGGCGTCAGGAAATCGGGATCCTCGGCAATCGCCGAAAAAATCCAGGACGCCGACGGTTTCGACTCCTCCGCATGCTCGGCCGAAAGCCTGATATAGGCCGCAAGCGGGCTCTCTCCGCTGACGCCGTTGGTGCGGGCGGCCTCAAGCGCCTGCTGGAACGCACTGAGGTAATCCTCCACCAGCGCCTGCATCAATTTCGCCTTGGTCGGGAAATTGTAGAGAAGACCACCCTTCGACACGCCGGCACGGCTGGCGACCGCATCCAGCGACAGGCTGCCAGGACCCGTCTCGCGCGCCACGGCGGCGGCGGCGGCGAGAATTTTCTCGCGCGAATTTGCTCTGCGGGCCTTCATCAAGCGTTCCCCATTCATTAGCTTAGGCGGAATTGACAAGACCGTCCAGACGGTACAGTAAGATCGCCGTCATTTGAAATTGGGACCAGTCACAGGTATGTGTTCCGGTCGTCCGACCGTTATGCTGGGCCATGGCCGAGGGAACTGTTCGTGATCAAGCGCTTCATCATCGCCTTCATTCTGCTCGTGCTGGTGTGCGGCGGCATCGTCGGCTTCAACCTGTTTCGCGACAATGCGATCAAACAGTTCTTCGCCACCATGAAGCCGCCGGCCACGACCGTGTCGACGGTCATCGTCAAACCGATGTCCTGGACGCCCGGCATCGAGGCGATCGGCACTGTCAGTGCCGTGCGCGGTGTCGACCTCACGGTCGAAACCGCCGGCATCGTCAAGGACATCCTGTTCCATGCCAATCAGAAAGTCGCCGCCAACGCCGTGCTGCTGCAGCTCGACGATGAAGTCGAGCGAGCCGATCTCGTGGCGTCGAAGGCGCAAGCCACATCCGACCAGACGACGCTGATGCGCGCTCTCGAGCTGCAGAAGCGTGGGGTCGGTACCGACGCTACGCTCGACACGGCACAGGCAGCGGCATCGGTCTCCGCTGCGCAGGTAAACAAGCTGCAAGCGGTGCTCGACCAAAAGCAGTTGACGGCGCCCTTCAAGGGCACCGTCGGTATTCCGAAAATCGACCTTGGGCAGTATCTCACACCCGGCACCGCCGTCGTGACCTTGCAGGACATGGATACGATGCGTGTCGATTTCACCGTGCCGGAGCAGCAGCTTCCGCAGCTGAAGATCGGACAGACGGTACGGCTCGGCGTCGGCGGCGACGACATGCCGTTCGCCGGCAGCATCCGCGGTATCGATCCGAAGATCGACCCGACCAGCCGGCTGGTGACGGTGAGGGCGGAGGTCGGCAATCCGGAAGGCAAGCTGACACCCGGTCAGTTCGTCCAGGTGCGCGTCGAACTGCCCGAGGAGAACAACGTGCTGGCGCTGCCGCAGACGGCGCTGACTTCCAGCCTGTACGGTGACTTCGTCTTCGTGGTGCGCCCGGCCAAATCCGGCGAAGCCAACGGGGCGGCTCCCGAGGCGAAGCCGGAGGAAAAGTCGGCTGCAGATGCTGCCAAGCCCGCAGCCGAAGCACCCGCGGCAAAACCCGAAGAAAAGCCGGCCGCTACCCCAGCCAAACCGGCAGCGGAAGCCAAACCGGCAGCGGAAGAACAGAAGCCACAGCTCGTGCTCGCCCAGGTGTTCGTCAAGCCAGGCCGCCACAACGCCGGCCTGGTCGAGATCCTGGAGGGTATCGAGCCCGGCGACGAAGTCGTTACCGCCGGCCAGAACCGGCTCTCCAACGGCATGTCCGTTGCCGTCGACAACACGATCGATCCGAGCAAGCCAGGGAACCAGCAGGCAGCCCAGCAATGAGCTTTTCCGACCTCTTCATCCGCCGCCCGGTCCTTTCGACCGTGCTTGCCTGCATGATCCTGCTTCTGGGTTTTCAGGGCATCTTCAACCTTTCGATCCGCCAGTATCCAGAGGTTGAAGAAACGGCCATCACGATCACCACGGCCTATCCCGGCGCCAGCGCCGACCTGATCCAGGGGTTCATTTCCGCGCCGATCGCGCGTGCCGTCGCTTCGACCGAAAACATCGATTATGTCACGTCGTCGAGCCGGCCGTCCTCCAGCACCGTGACGGTGCAGATGAAGCTCGGCTCCGACCCCGACGTCGCGCTGAACGAAGTCTTGTCGAAGGTTCAGAGCGTTCGCGGCGATCTGCCGGACGAAACCAAAGACCCGGTGATCGTCAAGGGCACCGGCCAGCAGTTCGCGATGATGTACATCTCGATGCAGAACCCGAACATGACGCCGGAACAGCTCACCGAATATATCGAGCGTGTCGTGCGGCCGCGTATCTCGACGGTCGAAGGTGTTGCCGACGTGCAGATTTTCGGCGCCGCCGAATATTCGATGCGTGTCTGGATCGACCCGATCAAACTGGCGGCGCGCGGCGTGACGGCGGCGGAAGTGCTGACGGCCATCAACGAATCGAATTTCCTCTCCGCGCCCGGCGATACCGAAAACAAATATGTGGCTTCCTCGATCACGGTTCGCTCGACCCTGCAGACGCCGGAGGCTTTCGCTGCCCTTCCGCTCCGCTCGAAAGACGGCAATGTGGTGAGACTGCGCGACGTGGCCCGCGTCGAGCTCGCCGCGGTGAGCACCGACACCAGGGTCACCTTCAACGGCAAGCCCGGCATCTTTCTCGCCATCTTTCCGACGCCGGCCGCCAATCCGCTGACCACCGCGGCGGCGATCCACAAGATCGTGCCGACCATCCAGGAGACGCTGCCGCTCGGCATGACGATCGAGATCGTCTATGATTCGACCGAGCAGATCAGCGCGTCGATCGAGGAGGTGTTCAAGACCATCGGCGAGGCGGTCGCCATCGTCATCGTCGTCATCCTGCTCTTCCTCGGCTCGTTCCGCTCGGTGCTGATGCCGATCGTGACCATTCCGCTGTCGCTGATCGGCGTCTGTTTCCTGCTGTTTTCTTTGGGTTATTCGATCAACCTCTTATCCTTGCTGGCCATGGTGCTGGCGATCGGACTGGTTGTTGACGATGCCATCGTGGTGGTGGAAAACATCCACCGCCACATGGAGGAAGACGGTTTGTCGCCGATGCAGGCGGCCTTCAATGGCATGCGGGAGATCTCGTCCGCCGTCGTCGCCATGACGATAACGCTGGCCGCGGTGTTCGCGCCGCTGGCCTTCACCGGCGGTCTGACAGGCGCACTGTTTCGCGAATTCGCGGTGACGCTTGCCGGCTCGGTGGTGCTTTCGGGTGTCGTCGCCCTCACCATCACGCCGATGATGTCGGCACGTATCCTGAGGTCCGGCTCGCACAGCCGTTTCCAGCGCATCGTCGACAATACGTTCGGGCGCGTCGAACACGTCTATGAGCGGCTGGTCACCGGTTCGTTGAACTATCGCCCGGTGACGCTGATGATCGTCCTCGCGCTGGTCGCCACGACCGGTTTCATGTTCACCAAGACCTCGAGCGAACTGGCGCCGGAAGAAGACCAGGGCTTCTTGCTGTCTATTGTGAACGCGCCGCGCTATGCGACGTCGGACTACACCGAGACCTATGTGAATCAGATTCTCGGGCTGGTGAATGATATCCCCGAAACCAGGGCGCGGTTCTCCGCCGTCGCGTTCCAAGGCCCGACGAACAGCGCTTTCGTCGGCTTTGCGTTCAAGGACTGGGCCGAGCGCGCGCGCAGCTCGAAGGAACTTCAGGAAGACATCACTGCCCGCCTTGCCAAGGTGGCAGGCGTCGAGGCTTTCGTCTTCGCGCCGCCGACGCTGCCCGGCTCCGGCGGCGGCCTGCCAATCACAATGGTGGTGCGCTCGACCGGCGAGGCCTCCCAGGTTTACGAGGCGGCCGAGAACATCAAGAACAAGGCGCAGGCCTCCGGTCGCTTCCTCGCCGTGCAGAATTCGATGTCCTACGACGCGCCGGAAGTGACGGTGACGATCGACCGCGACCGCGCAGCGGCGCTCAACCTGCCGATCGCCGACATCGGCCGGACGCTGACCCTGTTGGTCGGTGGCGCCGAGGTGGCGCAATTTGACCGCGAATCCAACAGCTACGACATCATCCCGCAGGTACCGCAGCAATTCCGCGACAATCCCGAAAAGCTGGGCGAGTATTTCGTGCGCAGCGTGTCGGGCGAGATGGTGCCGCTCTCGGCGGTGGTGAAGATCTCGACCAACGCGTCGCCGGCCGCCATCGAGCAGTTCAACCAGTTGAACTCGGCCACGATTTCCGCTCTGCCATTGCCCACCGTCACCACCGGTGACGGGCTGAAGACCATCGAGGACATTGCCAGGGAAAGCCTGCCCGACACGTTCTTCATCGACTATACCGGCCAGTCGCGGCAGGAGAAGCAACAGGGCTACACGATCATCATCGCCTTCGCGGCGGCGGTGCTCGTCATCTACTTGGTGCTGGCGGCGCAATTCGAGAGCTTCCGCGACCCACTGATCATCATGATGGCGGTGCCGCTCTCGATCTTCGGCGCGATCGTGCCGCTTAATATCGGGCTCGGCACGCTCAACATCTACACCCAGGTCGGCTTGATCACGCTGATCGGCCTGATCACCAAGCACGGCATCCTTTTGGTCGAGTTCGCCAACCAGCAGCGTGAAATGCACGGCATGCGGCGGCGCGATGCGATCATCGCGTCCGCCAGGGTGCGGCTGCGGCCGATCCTGATGACGACGGCGGCGATGGCGCTCGGCGTGGTGCCGCTGATCATCTCCAGCGGCGCTGGTGCCGCGGCACGCTATTCGATGGGCCTGGTGATCTTCACCGGCATCCTGGTCGGAACCATGTTCACGCTGTTCGTGGTGCCGATGTTCTACACCTTTATCGCCAGCAAGGACCTGCCGCATCATGCCGAAAAGCCGGATCCGAAGCTGATGCCGGTAATGCCAGATTAGATTCCGCTAATAAAGAAGGCCGGATCTCCGGCCTTTTTTGAGAGCGACGAGAGGCATCGCTCATTTGACGATGACGATGCTGGTGTTGGCCGGGCCGAAGACCTCGACGAGCTGGTAGAAATCGGCGGCGTTGTCTGGATGCAGACGCACCCAGCCATGCGAGGCCGGCTGGCCGAGGCGCTTGATGGCGCTTGTCGCATGTACGGCGTAGCCGCCGCTGAAGAACACCGAATGCGGCATCGGGGCGTTGTCGTATTTCTTCGAATACCACATTTCATGCATGCGGGTCGGCTTGAACGAACCGGTCGGCGTGACGTGCGTCCTGTCGCCGGTCGAGACCTTCCAGGCGAATGTCGGCCGGCCGTCGACCAGGATTTCCATGGTCTGCTGTGACAGCGACACACGCGCGACGATCTTGTTGGCGGCGTGGGCTGCGCCGTTGCCGGCACTGACAAGCAAGGCAGTACCGGTGATGACGGCGGCGGCGATGTTGATGAGCTTGGCGGAAATGGCAGTGCACATGATGTCCCCCTTATTCTGCCGGTCGGGGCCGGCTCAATTCGATGACCGGCTTATCGGGACGTCATGTTTCAAGCCGATTTCGCTAGATGCTCGTTTGTGTTTCGATTCTGTTTCCCGTGGTTAACAGAAAAGGTCCGTGCAAAGCGGCTTGCAGTTGCACGACGTCGTCATGACGGCGGCGTGTTTGCCTAGGCGGATCGGCCAAACCGCGGCACGAATACGCGATTTCTTTTCGTTTGAGAGGAATTCACCTGACTCCGAAACCGAGCTGCAACAAAGCGCGGCTTCGGCGGCATGATCCGGATACAGCGAACAGAGAAAGTTGACCTAACGAAAACAGCCGGCAACGAACGATCGGAAGCCAACACTGTTTTCGCTACGGTCTGGATTGGTCTGGACAGTTTCCAGCCTGCGCGTCGGCCGGCTCAAGCCCCTCTGGCGGGGGCGGCTTAGGGCCGTTGAGGATGCGCGGCGCCTCCGGCAACTTGCAGCCGAGAGGACCGAAGGCCCGCGCCGCAACGGGGGGCTCCGCGGGCGGCGCGGGCGCTTCGGGGGTTCCCCTGAAGTGCCCGCAAATTCCAATCTTGAGGAACGAACAGGATGAAAACGAAATTCGCTGCTTCCGTGCTTTCCGCCCTGCTCTACGTGCAGGGCCTGCTCGGCATTGCCGGCCTCGCCACCGTGCTGCTGAAGGAACGTGCCCATGCCGGCGAAGTCAGCACGAACAGTGATATGCCGTCCGGCCCGTCGCTTCTCGTGGTGCGCTGAGGAAAGAGCATCGGGACTCCAAGAGTGGAAAACCGGTTTTGCGAAAACCCGATGCTCAAGACAAAAGGGTGGCCGTCCTGCATTCAATCGGCGAATTGCGTCGGCGGATCGAACCGGTAACCCGCACCCCGTATGGTGGTGATGGTTTCGGTATCGAGCTT
Organism: Mesorhizobium sp. M1428; assembly: GCF_040317515.1. NCBI lineage: Bacteria > Pseudomonadati > Pseudomonadota > Alphaproteobacteria > Hyphomicrobiales > Phyllobacteriaceae > Mesorhizobium > Mesorhizobium sp. M1428. The sequence continues at coordinate 28,392 of NZ_JAMYKT010000020.1, read as the reverse complement.
GCGGCGCAGCCGCACGATGCGCGAATCGATCGACCGATCGAAGGCTTCGGCATTTTCGGCGGGCGCGGCGGCGATGATGTCGTCCCGCGTCAGCACCTTGCGCGGGCTGGCCAGGAACAGCCTGAGCAGCGCCACCTGCCCGGGGGACAGCTGTTCTTCCGTGCCCGAGCGGTGCATGACAATTGCCGATCGGAGATCGACGGTCGCGTTCTCCAGCACGATCAGTTCCCCGGCGCTCCTGCCGCGCCGAGCCAGAAGGCCGCCGATGCGAGCGGCAAGCTCCCTGACATTGAGCGGGCTTTCGACGACGTCGGCGGCGCCGAGTTCGAGTGCCAGAACCTTGTCGACCAGATCGGCCGGGCGGCAGATCAGGATGAAATCCGGTCCACCTTCGCCGCCATGTCGCCTGAGCAGGTCGCGCCCCTCCGCCTGGCTGACGCTGTCGCCGACAACCACGACATCGATACCCTTTTCCGAAAGCAGCGATTCGGCTTCCCACGGCTGTCGCGCCGCGCGGACGTCATGCCCGCGCCGCTCGAGATGATCGGCGAGATCGGTCGCGATTACTTCAGCGACGGAAACAAGCGCGATAACGGATCGTGCAGCCATGTTTTTCTACCCCGCATGCGGCAACCCAAGAAGAGTGCTGGACATCATGTTTATACCCAATCTACTTTCCGCTGAAAGCGGGAGCGAAAGCATCGTGCGGGCACGAATTGTCATTGTCGAGGACGAGCCCGACCTGAGGGACGCGGTCGCCGAGTATCTCGGCGCCAGCGGCTATGATGTCGCTACGGCCGAAAGTGCGGCGGCGGCGCGCGACCTCCTGGAAACCCAGTCTTTCCATCTGGCCATTCTCGACATCGCCATGCCGGGCGAGGACGGCCTGTCGCTCGGCCGCTGGATGCGGTCGAAAATGCCGATCGGAATCATCTATGCGACGGCCGCCGGTACCGCGCTCGACCGCATCGTCGGACTGGAGCTCGGCGCCGACGATTACATCGTCAAGCCTTACGAATTGCGCGAAGTGCTGGCCAGGGTGCGCAGCGTGCTGCGTCGCGTTCCTGAGCCGACCGAGCCACAAAAGGCCAAGGCTGAAACATCCGGCGGCCGCCGGTCCGTGAGCTTCGGACCCTTTCACGCCGATCTCGACGGCAGGCTCGTCACCGGCGCCAACGGCGCGGTCATCGACATGGCCAAGAGCGAGTTCGACGTGCTGGAGGTGTTCCTGACGCGCGCCAACCGGCTGTTGACGCGGGCGGCGATCTCCGAGGCGATCGGTTTCGTCGAGGACCCGGAATCGTCCCGCGCCGTCGACATCCGCATCATGCGGCTGAGAAAGAAGATCGAGGCAGATCCAGCCAATCCGAAATTCCTGCGCACGGTGCGCGGCGAAGGCTATATCTTCTCGCTGCCAGCCGGGGAAAACAACTAAGGCCCGGCGGCTTGAGCAAGCCACGGCCAGGAAATGACGGCTGACCATGACAGCTGAAACAACACGCGCGGACGTGCAGGGCGCCAGGCAGGGCGCGGCGATGGCGGCCGTGCATGTGGTTCGCCGGCTACGCGAAGCCGGCGACTGGCAGCGCGAGATGGAGGGTATTCTCCAAACGCTGTGCGAAGCCATGGATTGTCACCGCGGCATCCTGTTTCGCCTGCGCGAACTGCCAGGCCAGGGCTTCGCCCAGTCGGTCGCCGCTTATTGGATTGCCCCCCGGTTTGGCGGCGAACTGGCGTCACCGACAGTCATCGTGCAGTCGGTCGTCGATTCGGACCCATTGCTGGAACGGCTGGCGGAGGACGAGCGTCAAGGCAAGATCTTCGCCGGGCACACACGCGATCTCGAAGGCTTTCTGCGGACGGATTTCGAAAAGCAGAACATCAAGTCGTTCCTGTCGGTGTCGGTCTTTTCGCATGGTAATTTGTGGGGCACGCTGGCGGTCAACGACTGCATCCACGAACGCGAATGGACCGACCAGGAAGAGGCGGCGCTGCACATGGTGGCACTCGCCATCGGCGATGCCATCGAACGGTCGCCCTCCGACGCGCATGCCAGCGACGTCATTCGCCGCACCATGCTGCAGGCCTCGCTCGACGCCATCATCGTCATCGACGAGACCGGCTCGATCATCGAATTCAATCCGGCCGCCGAGAAGATGTTCGGCTATCGGCGCAGCGATATCCTCGGCAAGGACCTGCTCGATACGGTCGTGCCGGAATATTACCGCAAGGGCTATGCGTCGGGTGCCGAATACATGTCGGGCCGCGGCGCGCCGATGGTCGGCCAACGGCTTGAAACGGTCACCCAGAATGCCGCCGGTGAGGTTTTTCCGATCGAGCTGACCGCAACCGAGATGCGCGTCGCCGATCGCCAGCTGATCTTCGGCTCCATCCGCGACCTGCGCGACAAGTTGCGGGCTGAGGAGGAAATCAACCGCCAGCGCGAAAAACTGCACCAGAACGAGAAGATGGCGGCAATGGGCTCGCTGCTTGCCGGCGTTTCGCACGAGCTCAACAATCCGCTGGCCGTGGTTGTCGCCCAGTCGACGCTGCTGCACGAATTCGCCGCCGATCCGCAGACCAAGGTGCGCGCCGAAAAGGTGCGCGCCGCTGCCGAGCGCTGCGGCCGTATCGTCAAAAGCTTCCTGTCGATGGTCCGCCTGCACCCGGCGGCACAGGCCGAAACCGATCTCAACCAGGTGATCCGCGCCGCACTCGAAGTGACCGCCTATGGTGCACGGTCGAGCGGCATCATCATCGACACCGATTTCGCCAGCGGTCCGCTGCTGGCCATGGCCGATGCCGACCACGTGACGCAGGTGGCCGCCAACTTCCTCATCAACAGCCAGCACGCCTTGGCCGGCGTTGCCGGCGACCGCCGGATCAAGGTCCGGACCTTTCGCAGCGACCGCGGCAATCCCGGATTCTCGGTCGAGGACAACGGACCAGGCGTGCCGGAAGCGATACGCTCACGCATATTCGAATCCTATTTCACCACCAAGCCGGTCGGCGTCGGTACCGGCATCGGTCTGTCGATCTCGAAATCGATCATCGAGCGGCACAATGGCAATATCTGGTTCGAGGAGGTTTCGCCGAGAGGTGTGCGTTTTGTCGTGCAGCTGCCGGCGATCGCTGCCGGCGCGGCCGCCGCCGGCGAAGCTCCGTCGCGGTCGAGCGGCTTGCGTCACGCGCTGATCATAGACGATGAGCCGGATGTCGCGGCGTCGCTGTCCGATATTCTGGAACTGATGGGCATCAAGTCGCGGATTGTGCCGGCCTGGGTCTCGGCCGCCGCGACGCTGAGCGGCCATGTGCCGCCGGACATCGTGTTTTCCGATTTGCGCATGCCCGGTACCAGCGGCATAGCCGCCTATCGCGAGCTACTCGCCGAAATGCCGGGTCTGGCGCGGCGCTTCGTGCTTGTCACCGGCGATCTGATCGGCGCGAAAGGCGAGATCGAGGCGCTGCCGGCGCAGCAGCGGCCGCCAATCCTCGAAAAACCGTTCAGCACGCTGGATGTGCGCGGCGTGCTCTCGGCCATTGCCGAGCAGGCCGCTCTGGGCGGCTAGACTCCGCGATCTCCCCCCGGAAGAAAAAAGGCTCCCGGCCGACATTGCGGCGGGAGCCTGACTGGAGTGCTGGAGGGCGCTCGCAAAAAATCAAAAAACGTTCGGCGTATCAGCCAGCGGGGCGGCATTGGCGATCATGCGGACCGGTCGTGCCTTGCCCGACTGGGCAGCGATGACGCGCAGGCAATCCAGGCTCTCGGCGCCCCAGGCCTGCCCCTTGCAGGCAAAATCTATCTCCGGCATCGCCAGGCGCGCCGTCTTGGTGGTGGTTATCGCGCCATCGATGAGGTTGGCCGGCGGGTTTAGTGAGGCGAAGGCCGGACCGACGGTCGGCGTCAACGCCATGCCGGCAAATGCGGCAGCCGCCAACAGCATGAACATCGCCATTGGATGATCACTGGCGCGCTGGCGCAGCGCCAGCTTCGGGCGCCGGTCGTTACGCTGGGGACCCTGCTGGCGAAGGTCGGTATCGGTGATCTGGATTTTCGTAGGCATCGTCGTTTCCTTCGGTCTTCTTCTTTTCCCTGTTGAAACGAACTTAATCGCACCTTGTAACCGGCCAACGATGATGGATTAACGATTGTGTAACCGGCATGAAACCAAGCCCGCGGCCATTCCCGGGCAAACCGATCAGGCGTAGCTGGCAGCACCGGTGGCATTCCGTGGTCGTTTTCCGCTACCCACGGCACCAGATCCACGTCGCCTTTCCAGGCCCACGGAGCGTCGGGCGCTCAACAAGCGTAAGGGGATTAACGTCTGGAATTCCCGGGATTTTCCCGGCTTCGATCGTTCGGACGCGGCTCTCAAATCTCGCTCGATTTCTCGTCAAGAATTCGCTCCATTTTCGCAAGCCATTGCATTTCAATGGAAAATATGCTTTTATTGAACGAGCATTCAATAACTAAAGAGCTTTTATGAACCCGCATCTGCGTGACGTGGCAATCCCCAACGATTGGGATCGGCGGGGCCTGCCGGGCTGGAGCTATCATTCCGACGCCTTGCTCGAGCTCGAGAAAGAGCACGTCTTCCGCAACCATTGGCAGATCGCCGGCCATGTCTGCGACGTGCCCAACGCCGGCGACTATCTGACGATGGATGTGGTTGGCGAGCGGGCGCTCGTCGTGCGCGGCAAGGATGGCGTTGTGCGCGCTTTCAACAATATGTGCCGCCACCGCGGCAGTCGCGTCGTTGCCGACAGCCAGGGCACTTGCAAGAATGCGCTGGTCTGCCCCTTTCATGGCTGGGTCTACAATCTCGACGGCACGCTGCGCGGCGCTGCCCGTCCGCGTTCCTTCCCCGACCTCGACAAGACCGAATTCGGCCTGATGCCGCTCGAGCTCGAAATCTGGATGGGCTTCATCTTCATCCGCTTCCGCAAGGGCGGCCCTCAGCCATCGGTGGCCGAGCTGTTGAAGCCGATCGAAGCCGAGATTGCCCATTACGGCGTCGCCGAGATGGTGCCGTCCTGGGGCATCTGGACCCAAAAGACGCCGGTCAACTGGAAGTCCGTGCGCGACGTCGACAATGAAGGCTACCACGTCGCCATGGCGCATCCGGCGCTGCAGGATCTTTACGGCGCGACCTATTTCGACGAGCCGTTCGTCAACGGCGTGTCGCGCTCGTTCGCCACGTACAACCCGCATGCCGGACGGCGCTGGAGCGTCGCGCAATATATCAAGCTCGCACCCGAGGCAAAGCACCTGCCGAAGCACCTGCGCAAGGCCTGGATCTACTACGGCATCTTCCCGAACAACGCGCTGTCGATCATGCCGGAATCGGTGCAGTTCTATCAGGAATTCCCGCTGTCGACGGGTGAGACGCTGCTGCGCGGCGCCATCTACCGCTATCGCGACGAGACCAGGGAGCAGGCGGCTGCCCGCTACCTATCCTACCGGATCGACCGCGACACGCTGGCCGAAGATGTGCAGCTTTCGATATGGTCCAACGAATCCATGCTGTCCGAAGCCTTCGGAGGTTTTTACTTCTCCGATCTCGAATATGGCGTGCGCACCCACCACGACCATTTGCGCAAGCAAATTCCCGTGCTCGGATTGGAGACCGCGCCCGAGGAGAAGGATATGTGGGCACTCAACGAGGCGCTCAGATCACGCTCCTGACGCCCTGGTCCTCAGGCCCAAATGGCGACGGGAATGCCGAAACGATCGGCGAGCGGCGGATCCGGAAACGGCATTGCCCCGCCTCTGGCAATGCGTCCGGCAACCAGCATAATCGCCGCGGCATCGAGGAAATCGTCGGCGGCCGCGCCGCGCGGCGGCGCCTGGTCGAGAAAATCCTGGCTATAACCATGCCGGGCAAGCAGCGCCTTGCGTTCGGCCATGCCGGCCGGATTGATGTTGCCCCTGATCTTCTTTGGCAGGCGCATCGCCCGGTCGCCGTTCAGTTTACAGAAGGCAACTTCCGGATGCGATTCGAAGACGCGGCTGCGCAGTCCGGGGCGCGCGATCAGCAGCGAATCGATCTCGCGGATCTTGGCGAAGATGCCGAAGGCCTGGATCGAGACACCGCGCGGCGGATCTGAGGTCGTCTTGGCTACCTCACTTGCCTTGCGATGTGCGGCGTACCAGGCGTCGACCGTGGTGTAGGCTTCGACCTCCGCGTAGAGCGCGGCGCGGGAGGGGATGGCAAAGACACTGGACTGCCGGGCTCCAAGCAGCGGCCGCACCAGCGCCTCCGGGCCGCGACCGCCTTTTTGGGAGAAATCGGGCAGGCCGATTGGCATATCGACCGCTACTATCGCATCGGCGGGCAGTTGGTCGAGCAACGCCGCAAAGCTTGGGAAAACAGCTGTCGACGGTGCCGCACCGGGATCGCGGCGGACGGCAATCCAGCCGGCCTTGCAACCGTCGACGCCGACAAGGGTAACATCCGCGGGCACAACATCGTCGGGCGCAACATCCTGGCGCGCGGCGTCTTCGGCCTGCGTCACGCTCGGCGGTCCCGTTCCGGATGCAGGAGATGGCGAAGCTGCACCATCGCCATCGGGTGCGACAGGCTCTGGGCATCGGTCTCGAGCTGCAATTCGTCGCCGCCGCGCTTGGCGGTGCGCGCCAGGATCTCGTAGACCGCCGCGGTGGTCGATTGCAGCGCCTTGGCCGCCGGCTGGCCGGACAGGATCCGCGCCAGGTAGACGGCCGCCGTCAGGTCGCCGAGCCCATTCGGCGGCTTGTCGATGAGCCGGTGTTCGGCAAGCAGTGCCTCTCTGCCGGCGAGCAGCAAATTGCCGGTACCGCCGGCCATCATCGCTGGTGCCGAAGTGACCAGCATGGCCGGTGGGCCGGCTTGCAGGGCTGCAGCCATTGCCGATTTCAGGTCGGGCAGCGGCGCTCCGGCCATCCATTCCAGCTCGTAGCGGTTGGGCGTGGCGATATCGGCGATCGGCATCAGCCGGTCGCGCATGGCGATTGCGGTCGGCTCAGGTACGTAGAGCCCGCCCGAATCGCCCATCACCGGGTCGCAGATATATAGGGCGTCCGGCGTCTTCGCCTTGACCGCGCCGACCAGCGAAGCGACGACTTCGGCCTGGCCAGCCTCGCCGAGATAGCCGGACAGCACGGCGCCGACCTCGCCCAGCCACGGTGCTCGCTCGAGGTCGGCCATCAGCGCCTTGAACTGGTCCAGCGGCGGCACGATGCGGGTGGCCCGGCCATGGCCCGGATGCCAGGGCAGAATGACGGTCGGCACCGCCCAAACCGGAAAGCCGAGCGTCTCCAGCGCAAAGACGGCGGCACGGTTGCCGACCGAGCCACGTGCGACATGGCTGGAGACGACGATGACCGCGCGCGGCGCGTCGGCTTTTTCGGCACTCATTGATTTTTCCTAACCGCCCCTGGTGACGAAAAGCACGAGCCAGATCAACAGGCCGATGGCAATAAGCAAGCCCGCTGCCCGACCGATGCGGGTGCCCCAGTATTCGATCGGATCCGACCGGTCGGCATCGGCCGCGGTGACGTGGTCGCGCGCACCTCTGGCTGTTCGTGCGAAGAACGAGGTGCCGCCCGGGTCGGTCTCGCGCGCCACCCGTTCGATGATGCGGCGCGATTCCGCGTCGCTGTCGTGGCGTTTCGCCATGGTGATGTCCCGTTTCATGCCGAGCTTAACCCTTTCGCCTCGTCTGTCACAGGGCCCGACGGTGAATGGCAGAAACCAGTAACACTTCTCGGCCGAAGTCGTTTTCTTACGCAAGGATTGTGCTAATGCTTCGCCTGCCAATGCTATCGAGGGGACCTTATCATGCTTGCCCAGCGCCTTTCTTCACCGCCAATCTTCCGTAATTTAGCTGCATTCCTGGTCATGGCCGTCATGCTGCCGCTGCTTGCCGGCTGCGGCTACAACACCATCCCGACGGCTGAGGAAAACGCCAAGGCAGCATGGAGCGAGGTGTTGAATCAATACCAGCGCCGCGCCGATCTCATCCCCAATCTGGTCAACACGGTCAAGGGCTACGCCGCGCACGAGAAGGATACGCTCGATGCTGTGGTCGAAGCGCGCGCCAAGGCGACGCAGGTGACCGTGACGCCGGAAACGCTGAACAATCCGGAAGCCTTCAAGAAATTTCAGGACAGCCAGGCCGGCCTGACCAGCGCGCTGTCGCGCCTGCTGGCAGTGGTGGAGAACTATCCCGATCTCAAGGCCAACCAGAACTTTTTGGCGCTGCAAGCACAACTCGAAGGCACCGAGAACCGCATCACGGTCGCCCGCCGCGACTATATCCAGGCAGTGAGAGAGTACAATCTGACGCTAAGGACCTTCCCGTCGGTGATCTGGGCGACCTTGTGGTTCCGCGGCAACCAGCCGTTTGCGAATTTCACCATCGAGGAGGATAAGATGCAGCCGCCGAAGGTCGATTTCGGCACCAACACCACGCAAGGCGGGTGAACGGCGCCTGTTGAGCCTGGGCCTGTTGGCCTTGTATTCCGTCGCGCCCCCCTCTGTCCTGCCGGCCATCTCCCCACAGAGGGGGATGGGAAGAAACGCCGGCCTGATTTTTTTTGGCTTCGTTCTAACCTTTCTCCTCCTCCCGCTCACCGCCCTTGCCGCCGAGCTGCCGGCGCTGACCGGACGGGTTGTCGATGGTGCCGGCATCATCGATGCCGCGACCGAGGCGGCGCTGACGCAGAAGCTTGCCGATTTCGAGACCAAGGGTTCCGACCAGATCGTCGTCGCGACCATTCCCAGCCTCGACGGTGAAGAGATCGAGCCTTACGCCAACCGGCTGTTCCGCGCCTGGAAACTCGGCCAGGCGAAGGAGAACAACGGCGTCCTGCTTCTGGTGGCGCCGAACGACCGCAAGATGCGCATCGAGGTCGGCTATGGGCTGGAAGGCACGCTGACCGACCTGCACACCAAGCTGATCATCGAAAACGACATGGTGCCGGCCTTCCGTGCCGGCGATTTCTCAGGCGGCATCAGCAAGGCCGTCGACGACATGATCATGGTGCTGGAAGGCAATCCCGAAGAACTGGAGGCGCGCGGCGAGCGCAACCAGCAGCCGCCGTTCAACAGCGACGATCTGTTCTTCACGATCTTCATAGCCATCTGGGCAATCATCTTTTTCGGCGGCCTCGCAGCCTCCATCCTGCCGCCGATCTTCGGCCAGAAGATCGGTCCCGGCCGCTATCGCTGGCTGGGCATGACCTTCGAGCCAAACCGGCGGTCGTCCAGCGGCTGGTCGGGAGGTTCCGGCGGGGGATGGTCGTCGGGTTCAAGCGGTGGCGGGTTTTCCGGCGGCGGCGGTTCGTCCGGCGGCGGCGGCTCTTCGGGAAGTTGGTGACGAGATGACAAGACACGCCATCAGCCCGGTGGAATCCGGCCGTTTCATCAAAATGATCGGCACCGCGCTTATGGCCATGGCTGTGCTGCTGGTCGGCTTCGCGGCTTTCGCGGCCGAGCTGCCGGCGCTGACCGGACGGGTTGTCGACAATGCCGGCATCATCGATGCCGCGACCGAGGCGGCGCTGACGCAGAAGCTTGCCGAGTTCGAGACCAAGGGTTCCGACCAGATCGTCGTCGCGACCATCCCCAGCCTCGACGGCGAGGAAATCGAGCCTTACGCCAACCGGCTGTTCCGCGCCTGGAAACTCGGCCAGGCCAAGGAGAACAACGGCGTCCTGCTTCTGGTGGCGCCGAACGACCGCAAGATGCGCATCGAGGTCGGCTATGGGCTGGAAGGCACGCTGACGGACCTGCACACCAAGCTGATTATCGAAAACGACATGGTGCCGGCCTTCCGTGCCGGCGATTTCTCCGGCGGCATCAGCAAGGCCGTCGATGACATGATCATGGTGCTGGAAGGCAATCCCGAAGAACTGGAGGCGCGCGGCAAGCGCAATCCGGCGAATGACAATCCTGTCGATCCCATCTTGATGCTGTTCGTCGTCCTCTGGGCGACGATGTTCTTCGGCGGCTTGGCGATGGCGTTCCTGCCGCCGATCTTCGGCACGAAACTCTCGCCGGGCGTGTACAAATGGCTGGGCATGACGTTCCGCTACGGCCGTGGGCCAGGTTCGTCACCCTCCGGTGGCGGTGGCTGGACGTCGGGGACCTCGTCCGGCAGTGGCTGGTCGTCTGGAAGTTCCGGCAGCGGTTGGTCGTCCGGAAGTTCCGGCGGCGGGTTTTCAGGCGGCGGCGGTTCGTCCGGCGGCGGCGGTTCTTCAGGAAGCTGGTGAGACATCAATCATGGCAACACGACCGATCAGCCCCGAGGATCATGAGCGCATCGCCGATGCGATCCGCGCTGCCGAATCAAAGACCGACGGCGAGATCTACTGCGTCGTGGCGCACGCCAGCGACGGCTATTTCTTCCCGGCCGCTTTCATGGCGATGCTCGGCATGCTCGTCGTCAGTCTCGGCGTTGGTTACGGGCTGGAAGCCTGGTGGCTGTCGATCCGCTTGCCGCATTTCGTCATCGCCGAGTTTCTGGCGCTTGCCAGTGTGCTCATCCTGTTGTGGGCATTGCCCGCATTGCGCATCCATTTGGTGCCGAGGCGGCTGCGCTACCAGGCCGCCCACGCCAATGCGATGAAGCAGTTCCTCGCCCGCAACGTCCACCGCACCCCGGCGCGCACCGGCGTGCTGGTGTTCGTCTCGATCGCCGAGCGCTACGCCGAGGTGGTCGCCGACAGCGGCATCGATTCTCGTGTCGGCCAGCAAGTCTGGGACAGTGTCGTCCGCGACCTTACGGCGCATGCCGGCGACGATCGGCTTGCCGAGGGCTTCGTCAAGGCGATCGAAGCGGTCGGCGCGGTACTGGCCGAGCATTTTCCGGTCTCGACCGGCGACAGCAACGAACTGGACGACCATCTGGTCGAGATTTGATCTCGCCAAAAGCGGTTTCGCAGCGTCTCAAGGACGCACCGTCCGGCTGTGTGAAAGCATCGCGGCGGCTGACCGGACTCTTGCAATCGGGCGCAGCGGGTTTATGGTTAACCAATCATGAATACGCTGAGCATCGACATCAGGAAAGCCGAACCGCGCGATGCAGCCGCCATCGCCGACGTGCATCTCGAGGCCTGGCGCGGCGCCTATTCGGGCATCATCCCGCACCGCACGCTGACATCGATGATCAACCGCCGTGGCGCCGACTGGTGGGCGAATGCCATTCGCCGCGCCGCCACCGTCCTGGTCGTCGAAATCGGCGGCAAAATTGCCGGCTACGCGACGATCGGCAAGAACCGCGCCCGCGAACTCAGGCAGCAGGGCGAGATCTACGAACTTTACCTGCGGCCGGAATATCAAGGCATCGGGCTCGGCAGCCGGCTGTTCTCGGCCGCACGGGCACGGCTCGCCGACCATGGCCTGAAGGGCATGGTGGTGTGGGCGCTGGAAGACAATCAGAACGCACTTGCCTTCTATGCCGGCGCCGGTGGCCGCGATGTTGCCGAGGGCGTCGAGATCTTCGAGCAGAAAGCGCTGAAGAAGGTCGCTTTCGTCTGGGAATGACGGCCAGCGCATGATCCGGCCGGTTTCGGTTCGGACGATCTCCCCTGTACCATTCGCCGCATTGCACCATTCGCCGCCGCCCGCTATCGATCTCAAATCGAGAGAGGGATAGAAGCGAATGCGTATCGAAGCGATTGCCAGCGGAAAGAACCCACCCGAGGACATCAACGTCATTATCGAGGTGCCGATCGGCGGCGAGCCGATCAAGTACGAGATGGACAAGGAAGCCGGCACGCTGTTCGTCGATCGCTTCCTGCACACGTCGATGCGCTATCCCGGCAATTACGGTTTCGTACCGCATACGCTGTCGGGCGACGGCGATCCGATCGACGTGCTGGTCTGCAACACGCGCGCGCTGGTGCCGGGCTGCGTCATCAATGTGCGGCCGATCGGCGTCCTGGTGATGGAGGACAATGCCGGCCAGGACGAGAAAGTCATCGCGGTGCCTTCGCCCAAGCTGACCTTGCGCTATGAGGACGTTCACGAATACACGCAATTGCCCGACATTACCCGCCAGCAAGTGCAGCACTTCTTCGAGCACTACAAGGATCTCGAACCCGGCAAATGGGTCAAGATCGAGGGCTGGTACGACGCCGCCTATGCCAAGAAGATGATCGTCGAGGCAATCGAGCGGGCCAAGCGCAAGTAATTAACGGGCGCAAATAATCAGTTATCGACGCGGCCGAAATCGGGTGTGTTGCCGATCACCACACGCTTGTCCTTGCCGCAGGCGAAGGTGCGTGCCTTCTCGTCGGCAAGCTTGCGCGCCTGATCGTTGGCGGCGGGATTGCCGGTGGCGAGCACAAGGGCGATCGTGCAGCCTTCGTGGGCGTCAGGCTGGGCAACCTTGGCGACGATCAGCACTTCCGTCGACTTGTTCTCGCCCTCGCTATCGCTGATCGAGCGACGATGGATGACCGCGAAAGGGACGACAGTTTTGCCGTTGGTTTCGATACGCCACTCAACTTTGGGTCCAGCCGAATTGAGACCGGAAAAGCTTTCCCAGACCGTGGTCATATCGCCAGGTGGAAAGCCGTAGAACAGCGATTCCCGCGCATCGTCGTAGGAAACCATCACCGGGTAGCCGCCATAGCCGGAACAGGCGAGGTCGGCCCAGTCGCCGTCGCCTTCCTCCGCCTGGGCATAGGTCACGCAGTCCTTCTCCCAGACGAGATCGGTATAGACGCTGGATATGTCGCCAGCCCGGGCGGCATTGCAGAAGCCAGCGAAGGCAAATGGGATCAAAAGAGCGCGCATGGCGGACAACTCCGTTCGGGCTGCCGCAGCGTACCGTCAAATTTAGCGGCAGCCTAGACGAAGTCAGGCTGCTCACAGTGATCCGGTAAATGGAACGCTATTTCTTCAGGCTTGCCTCGATCAGAAGGTCGGCGTTGCGGGCCACCGACTGCGCTGGTCCGCCGACACCGAACAACTGGCCGCTGATATAGGCGCCCTCGATCAGCAGCAGCAGCCCGTCACCCAGCGTCTCGGCATCGCCGGCGCCCATCGCCGCCGCCATGGCACGCAGGCGCCGGCGCAATTCCTGCTTGTTGGCCTCGCTCACGACGCGGGCCGGATGGCCATGTTCGGGATATTCGACCGCGGCATTGGTCATGCCGCAGCCGCGATAGTCGGGCCTTTGCGTGCGCTTGCCGACACGCGTCAGGAAGGCGACGATCTGCGCGCGCGGATCGCCGGGATGGGCATCCACCGCCTCGTCGAAACGCTCCCAGAATTCGAGGTCATAGTGCCGGAGATAGGATGCGGCCAGCTCATCCTTGGACGGGAAGCTGCGGTAGAGGCTGGGCTTGGTGACGCCGGCACGCCGCACGATCTCATCGACGCCGATCGCCCTGATCCCTTGCCTATAGAACAGGTCGCGCGCCACCTGGAGGATCCGTTCGGCGGCGCGAGGCGGCGGTGCGTCATTCGCCTTGATCGTTGGTTCAATGCTTTTCATGCCTGGTCTGCCGATTGCCTGGTTGACAATGTTACCGGTCGGTACGTATGTTTCGCGCTCCTGCAACGTACCGGTCAGTAACATGATAGCTCAATCCCGCCCGTTTGGCCAGCGCTACGCTTTCGTCGTGGTCGCCGTCATCTTCCTCTGCCTGCTCATCGCGGCGGGCCTGCGTTCGGCGCCGGCAGTCATGATGCTGCCGCTGGAGAACAGTTTCGGCTGGCGGCGCGACGTCGTCTCGCTGGCGGCGGCCACCGGCATCTTCCTCTATGGCCTGACCGGGCCCTTTGCCGCAGCGCTGATGGAGCGGATCGGGCTGCGCCGCACATTGCTTGCCGCGCTGCTTTTGATGTCCGGATCGACCGCGCTCAGCCTGCTGATGACCAAGCCATGGCATCTGCTCCTCACCTGGGGCGTGTTTTCCGGCATCAGTTCGGGCGCTGTCGCCACCGTGCTCGGCGCGACCATCGTCAACCGCTGGTTCAAGACCAATCGCGGCCTGGTGATGGGACTGATGTCGGCCTCCAGCGCCACCGGGCTGCTGGTCTTCCTGCCGCTGCTCGCCTCGCTCGCCCAGTCGGGCGGCTGGAAGCCGGTCGCCATTGCCATTGCCGTGGCCACCGCCGCCTTGGTGCCGCTGGTTTACATGCTGGTGCCGGAGCGCCCGGGCTCGATCGGCATGGTCCGCTATGGTGCCGAGCTCGACGACGTGCCGCCGGCGCCGCCGGCCGCGCAAGGCAATTTCCTCGCGCATACACTGAGCACGTTGCGCCGAGCTGCCGGTACGCGCGTGTTCTGGTACCTGTTCGCCACCTTCTTTGTTTGCGGCTTCACCACCAACGGGTTGGTCGGCACGCATCTGATCGCCTTTTGCGGCGACATGGGCATCGGCGAAGTGCAGGCCGCAGGCCTGCTGTCGATGATGGGCATCTTCGATCTTATCGGCACGACGCTGTCGGGCTGGCTCACCGACCGTTTCGACCCGCGCAAGCTGCTCGGCGTCTATTACGGCATTCGCGGCCTGTCGCTGATCTATCTGCCCTATTCCGGCTTCTCGGCGACCAGCCTGATCATCTTCGCCGTGTTTTACGGACTGGACTGGATCGCCACCGTGCCGCCGACGCTGCGGCTTTCCAACGAGGCGTTCGGCGACCGCAGCGGGCCGATCGTCTTCGGCTGGATCGTCGCCGGCCATCAGGTCGGTGCGGCGACGGCGGCCTTTTTCGGCGGCACCATGCGCGAGCTGCAAGGCAACTACGAGCTTGCCTTCCTGATCGCCGGCATGACGGCGATAGCCGCCGCCTGCATCTCGCTGCTGATCAACACCAGCCGCCCAGCGTTTGATCTGGAACCGCAGGCGGCTTGAGCTGCGACGGCTGAGCGCTAATCTCCCCCTTGAGGGAGGAGATGGCCGCGAAGCGGCCAGAGGGGGTCGGTCCGACCGGGCCCGGCCCCGTATAGCAGATGCAGAAGGTCGGCGCTTCACGCGAGATGACCCCCCTCTGTCGCCTTCGGCGAGATCTCCCCCTCAAGAGGGAGATTCGCCAGCCTGTTCACTGTTATCAAACCTTCATCGTTTCGAAATGTGCCTGAAACATTGAAGCTGGAGCTTGGCGGCGACGTTCAACGCCATCCAGGAGACAGCCATGAACAAGATTTCGATGACGCGGCGCGCTTTCGTCACGTCGGCCAGCGCCGTTGGCCTGGTCGGCGCGTCGGGCCTCGCCCTTCCCTATTACTCGCGCGCCAATCAGCGCCCGGCTTTTACCCATGGCATCCAGTCCGGCGACATCGACGCTACCAGCGGCATGGTCTGGACGCGCACCGACCGGCCATCGCGCGTCATGTTCGAAGTGTCGTCGACGGAAAGCTTCGCCAATGCCGTCCGCCTGGCGCCGCTCGATACCTCGCCGGCCAGCGATTATACGGTGAAGCGGCTGCTCACCGATCTCGCCTCCGACCAGGACATCTTCTACCGCATGGTCGCGGCCGATCTTTCCGACATCAACGCCGTTTCCGAGCCGATCGTCGGCCGCTTCCGCACGGCACCTGCCTCGAAGCGCGACATTCGTTTCGCCTGGTCCGGCGACACCGCCGGCCAAGGCTGGGGCATCGACGACACCGGCATGAAGACCTACGCCACCATTGCCAAGCACACGCCCGACTTCTTCCTGCATTCGGGCGATACGATCTATGCCGATGGCGCGATGAAGGACGAGGTCGACCTGCCCAATGGCGGCAAGTGGAAAAACACAGTGCTGATCGACGAGAAGCGCAAGGTTGCCGAGACGCTGGACGAATACCGGGCGCAGTGGAAATACAACATGATGGACAAGAACGTTCTTGCGCTCAGCGCCATCTGCCCGACTTTCTATCAGTGGGACGACCATGAGGTGCTGAACAACTGGTCGGACTCGAAGGACCTGTCGGCCGACGACCGCTACACCGAAAAGTCAATCCATGTGCTTGCGGCACGTGCGGCGCGCGCCTTCCACGAGATGACGACCATCCGCTACGAACCGTCGGAGCCCGGCCGCGTCTACCGCAAGATCGCCTATGGTCCGCTGCTCGACGTGTTCTTCCTCGACATGCGTTCCTACCGCGGCCCCAACGGTTCGGACATGCAGGAGACGATGACGCCTGAATCGCGCATCCTCGGCGAACAGCAGATCAAATGGTTGAAGCGCGAGCTGGCAAATTCCAACGCGACGTGGAAAATCATCGCCGCCGATATGCCGCTCGGCCTCGTGGTCTGGAATGACGGTACCAAGAAGGTCGGGGCCGAGGCAGTCAGCAATGGCGACAATGGCCCGGCCAAGGGGCGCGAGCTGGAAATTGCCGACCTTCTTCGCTATATAAAGAATGCGGGCATCAGTAACACCGTCTGGCTCACCGCAGACGTGCATTACACAGCCGCGCATTACTACAATCCGGACAAGGCGCAGTTCCAGGACTTCAACCCGTTTTGGGAATTCGTTTCGGGTCCGATCCATTCCGGCACGTTCGGGCCTAATGGTTTCGACATGACGTTCGGCCCGGAGTTGAAGTTCATAAAGGCACCGACGGCCGAACAGGGTCAAAACCTGCCGCCGTCGGCCGGCCTGCAGTTCTTCGGGCTCGTCGACATCGATGGCGCCACCGAGCAGTTGACGGTGCGGCTGATGGATCGCGACGACAGCGAACTCTACAAGGTCACGCTCGATCCAGTGCGGTCGGCGTGAGCGACTGCGCCACTACCCTCGGGCTAGCCCGAGGGTAGGACGTGTATCAATCGGGATAGCAGACGACGGGAATGTTGGGCCAGACGGCGCTGTCGCATCCGGCATTTTGCTGCCGCTGCTTGAAGGCGGCGCTGACCGGCCCGGTCACCACCGAATCGACGCCATCGGGAGCATCGGCAAAAAGCTGCTCCGCCGACCGCTTGTCGGACGGCAAAGCAGTCCGCGTCTCCTTGAACGACGCCGCCGACTGCGCCGCGCCTGCCGCGAGGAGGACGGCGAGTGCGGTACATGCCAAAATCGGCCGGAGTCTGATGCCTGCGTCGATCATGAAATTCGAACTGCCCGGACCATGAAAGGTTCCGCCTTGGTTAATAATTCCACTTCACACCAAGACATTTAAGATTTGGTGACTTTATTTGGTGGCTCGCCTCCTCTTTCGCAATTGCGAAAAACCCTGTATGAGCCGCCCAACCGAAAGAGGCAGCGCCTTTTGGCCTGCTGCCTGCAACGCTCCCGAGACCAAAACATGAAAATCCGCAATATCGCGATCATCGCGCACGTCGACCATGGAAAAACCACCCTCGTCGACCAGCTTCTGAAACAGTCCGGCTCGTTCCGCGACAACCAGCGCGTCGCCGAGCGCGCCATGGATTCGAACGATCTCGAAAAGGAACGCGGCATCACCATCCTGGCCAAGGCGACCTCTGTCGACTGGAAGGATACCCGCATCAACATCGTCGACACGCCCGGCCACGCCGACTTCGGCGGCGAGGTCGAGCGCATCCTGTCGATGGTGGATTCGGCCATCGTGCTGGTCGACGCCGCCGAGGGGCCGATGCCGCAGACCAAATTCGTCGTTGGCAAGGCGCTCAAGGTCGGACTGAAGCCTATCGTCGTCATCAACAAGATCGACCGGCCGGATGCCCGCCACGTCGAAGTGGTCAACGAGGTGTTCGACCTGTTTGCGGCGCTTGACGCGACCGACGAGCAGCTCGACTTCCCGATCCTTTACGGTTCAGGCCGCGACGGCTGGGTCTCGGAAAACCCCGAAGGTCCGAAGGACCAGGCTCTGGCGCCGCTGTTCGACCTCGTCATCAAGCACGTACCGGCGCCGACCGTGCATCCCGGCCCGTTCCGCATGATCGGCACCATTCTGGAAGCCAATCCGTTCCTCGGCCGCATCATCACCGGCCGTATCGAATCCGGCACGCTGAAATCCAACCAGGCGGTCAAGGTGCTGCACCATGACGGCACCCAGGTCGAAACCGGCCGCATCTCGAAGATCCTCGCTTTCCGCGGGCTGGAGCGCCAGCCGATCGACGAAGCGCAGGCGGGCGACATCGTCGCCATCGCCGGCTTGTCGAAAGGCACTGTCGCCGACACGTTCTGCGACCTGTCGGTGACCGAGCCGCTGCACGCGCAGCCGATCGATCCGCCGACAGTGACGATGTCGTTCCTGGTCAACGATTCACCGCTGGCCGGCACCGAGGGCGACAAGGTGACCAGCCGCGTCATCCGCGACCGCCTGCTGCGCGAGGCCGAAGGCAATGTCGCGCTGAAGATCGAGGAATCGTCGGACAAGGATTCGTTTTTCGTCTCCGGCCGCGGCGAATTGCAGCTGGCCGTGCTGATCGAGACGATGCGCCGCGAAGGTTTTGAGATCGCCGTGTCGCGGCCGCGCGTCGTCATGCAGAAGGGCGAGAACGGCGAATTGCTGGAGCCGGTCGAGGAAGTCGTCATCGACGTCGACGAGGAGCATGCCGGCGTCGTCGTGCAGAAGATGTCGGAGCGCAAGGCCGAGATGGTCGAACTGCGCCCGTCGGGCGGCAATCGCCAGCGCATCGTCTTCCACGCGCCGACGCGCGGCCTGATCGGCTACCAGTCGGAGCTGCTGACCGACACGCGCGGTACCGCTGTCATGAACCGGCTGTTCCATGCCTATGAACCCTACAAGGGCGAATTGCCGGGCCGCACCAACGGCGTGCTGATCTCCAACGAACAGGGTGAATCGGTGGCTTACGCCATGTGGAACCTGGAAGACCGCGGCCCGATGGTCATCGACCCCGGCGTCAAGGTCTATCAGGGCATGATCATCGGCATCCATTCCAGGGACAACGACCTCGAAGTCAACGTGCTGAAGGGCAAGAAGCTGACCAACATCCGCGCCGCCGGCAAGGACGAGGCGGTGAAGCTGACGCCGCCGATCCGCATGACGCTGGAACGCGCGCTGGCCTGGATCCAGGACGACGAGCTGGTCGAAGTGACGCCGAAGACCATCCGCCTGCGCAAGCTCTATCTCGACCCGAACGAGCGCAAGCGTTTTGAGAAGTCGGCGAAAGTGGTCGGTGCGGCATAAGCCACTTTTCTCAGCAATTATGAGGGAGGGAGCACGTGCGTGCTTCCTCCCTTTATCTTATCCGCCGGCAGCCGCGATAATGCTGTCCCGGTCTGGTTCGCCAGACAGGTGGATGCGGATCGCCGTTTCCGCCCGGGCTGGCCTGCGCAAGGCTTTGGCCCCGTCCGGACCAACCACCAGCAATCGCTTCTCTTCCCAAGCCTGAAGCCGCGATCGCGAGACACCGAGTTCGCTGGCCAGCAACCGGTCGAGCCGCAAGGCTGTCGACATTTCGAGCCAGAGCTGAAGTTCGAGAGCGCTGATGTTTTCCGGCCTATCCCCGAGCAACTGCTTATGAACGATGGCTTCAGGAAACTCCTCAACGCGCCCGATCCTGCTTCGCAGTGCGGCAACATCGAAAGCATGGCGCCGCGCCAGGACCGGATCGTTGCTTTCGAGCGCCTGCAATATTGCCGGTTCGATGTCGCGGCGGCTGCAGCGCTCCAGAATGCCGAAATTCCAGGAATTGTCGCAGTCGATGCAGCGGTAGATCAACCAGGCGTCAATGCGTTTGCCATTGGCGTTGACGCGGAATTTGCCGCTGCAGCGATAGGCTTTCAGGCCGCCGCAGCGATTGCAGTTGAGGTGAGGTCGAGGTGCGGTTTTGGGCGCGATCGCCCAGCGGATACGCAGTATCGAAGGCATGCCGAAAAGCCCTTCCCGTCGGGAAGTTCGTCAGATCGGCGATGTCGAGATGCCCATGCGGGCACGGCGTGGCGAGAGACTGCGGCAGTTGAAATCAGGTGTCGCGGGTGGTTATGCGCGACAGCGGTTCAGCAGTGCCAAACCGGTCTCGAACCGCCACCCTGAGGAACACATGATGTGAAAACAGGCACCGCGACTGCGACGCCCTGCTCTGTGCTGGGGGAGTTGACGAGACCGGCGGTTACGTAGGCAAAATGAAGCTCGAAATGATGTCGGGACGATATTTCTAGCCGCGAGGCGCCTGGCCGACAAGGCTTGTTTCGGTGGACGCTACCGTCGCCGGAACAGTTGGGTTATGTTGAACGACCCAAAAATTTCAAACGAGATCCGCGTCATGCATTTCACATCGCTGCTGATTTTTGCCGGCGCCCTGCTTGTTGCCGCCGGCTCGCCCGGCCCATCGATCGCCGCTCTTGTGGCGCGGGTCATCGCAAAGGGGTTTCGCGACGTGTTTCCGTTCCTGGTTGCCATGTGGATCGGCGAAGCGATCTGGCTGTCACTGGCGGTGTTCGGCCTCGCCGTGGTGGCGCAGACGTTCCACTTCGCCTTTGTCGTCGTGAAATGGGTTGGCGTCGTCTATCTCGCCTGGCTTGCCTGGAAGATGTGGACGGCACCGGTCGAGGCCAAGGAAGGCACGCTGCCGCGCGAAGATCCGCCCGCTAAGCTGTTCTTTGCCGGCATGGCGGTGACGCTCGGCAACCCCAAGATCATGATGTTCTATCTGGCGCTGCTGCCGACCATCATCGACCTCGGTTCGGTCAGCATGGTCGGCTGGGTCGAGCTGACGGCGACCATGGCCGTGGTCCTGGTCGCCATCGATTTGACATGGGTGCTCGCCGCATCGCAGGCGCGCAAGCTCTTGAGGAGCAAGCGGGCGATGAAGATCGCCAACCGCATCAGCGCCGGCACCATGGCCGGCGCTGCGGCGGCGATCGCCGCGCGGTCTTGAGCCGGCGTCAACCCATTTCGATTATCGGTGCGATCTCGACGCTGAAACCCGGGTCCTTCAAGATAGGACAATCCTTGGCTTTGCCTACGGCATCGTCGATGTCTTTTGCTTCGATGATGGTGTAACCGGCGGTCGGATTGCTGCCGCCATTGTTCTCGACCTTGCCGCCGGGCAGCAGGGTCTTCGACATGCCGACTGGATTGCCACCGTCGACCACGGCTGAGCCAAGCTTGCCGTACCAGCCGTTCCAGGCATCCATCGCTGCCTTCCGTTCGGCCTCCTCGGTCGGCATCTTGCCCGAGCCGTGATAGACGTAGAGAAATTTCGCCATGTTCTCCTCCTTTGATCGGCGGCATCGAACCGGCACGCGGTCATGCCGCATGCCGATCATCGGACCAAACCGGCAAACAAGCAACGAGAATGCGAAGTAGCTAATATAATGTGCGGTTGGATCCCACCAGCGGCGCCCTATCGCGCCATCGCGTGGTATTCATCGTTCGGCCGCATATCGATCGCCGATGCCAGCCGGTTCGACATGTTGAAGAACGCCGCGGTCGAGGCGACGTCCCAGATGTCGCGGTCGGAAAAGCCAACTTGCCGCAGCGCCGCTCGGTCCGCTTCGACGATCTTTGCCGGCTGTCCGGTCAGCTTCACCGCGAATTCGAGCATGGCGCGCTGTCTGTCCGACAGCTTGGCGGCGCGAAAATTCATCACCATCATCTCGCCGAAGGCCGGGTCGCCGGAAAGCTGGCGCACCGCCGCGCCATGTGCAACCAGGCAATAATAGCAATGGTTGACCGACGAGACGGCCACCGCGATCATCTCTCGCTCCAGCTTCGACAGGCCGGATTCACCCAGCATCAAATCATTGTACATGTCGGTGAAAGCCCGCAACTTCTTCTCGTCGAACGCGTAGGCGAGTAGCACATTGGGGACGAGGCCGAGTTTCTCCTGGCATTTGGCGAAATAGGCCTTGGTCGCTTCGCTCAGCTCCGCCGGTGCGAGGTCAAGCGCGGTAATTTTGTCCATCATCATGGCGGATTTCTCCTCGTTTTTCGCCAGCCTGCCTGTGAATTCCGACATTTCGTCGCAAGCGGTCAAACCTTTGTCGCCAAATATCCGTCATCTGCTACGATAGTTGTAAAAACATGACGGGAGGGAATTAGCTCATGGCCGGCCTGAAATCCGCAAGCCAGTTGAAAAAGATGCGTGCGGCCAAGGGTAGCGAAAAGCCCGGCAGGCTTGCCGACTACCTGCTGGCCCGAGCTCCGGCCGAAGATGTCGCCGCCTACGACGTCATCGATCTCGAACGCGCTGCCGAACTCGCCGGCCGCGCCGTCGCCAGGCACAAGAAGGATGACTGCGTCGTTGCCATAGACGTCGATTCCGGTGTCGTCCGCCAGGGTCGGCCGATGACGGTGATCACCGTCGTCAACGACAACATGCCGTTCCTGTTCGATTCCGTCCTCGGCGAGATCACCGAGGGCGCCGGCGAGCCGCTGCTGGTTACCCACCCGGTCATAGTCGTCAGGCACGGCAAGAACGGCGTCGAGGAAATCCTCGGCGATGGCGGTTATGCCAAGGGCGACCACAGCCATGACCGGCTGAGCGTCATCCATGTCCATATCGGCCGCCTTTCAGCCGAGCAGGCCGAAGGCCTGGCCGCACGCCTGACCAAGCTGCTCGGCCAAGTGCGCGCCGCCGTCATCGACTGGAAGCCGATGCTTGCCCGCCTCGACCAGGCGATCTCGGAATTCCGCTACTCGCCGGTGCCGCTGGACAAGGCCCATGTCACCGAGGCGATCGCCTTCCTCGAATGGCTGCGCGACGACAATTTCACCTTCCTCGGCATGCGCGAGTTCAATTACACTGGCGGCGAGAAGAGCGGCATGCTCGAGCGCGCCGAAAAGCCCGGCCTCGGCATCCTTTCCGATCCCGACGTGCTGGTGCTCAGGCGCGGCACCGAAGCGGTGAGCACGACGCCGGAGATCCGCGCCTTCCTGCATGGGCCGGAACCGCTGATCGTCACCAAGGCCAACGCCAAGTCATCGGTGCACCGCCGCATCTACCTCGACTACATCGGCGTCAAGACCTACACCGGCAAAGGCGTGCTTTCAGGCGAGCTCCGCATCGTCGGCCTGTTCACCTCGACTGCCTATACGCGCTCGGTGATGAAAATCCCCTATCTTCGCTCGAAGGCGGAAACCGTCATTGCCAAATCCGGCTTCAATCCAGGCGACCACTCCGGCAAGGCATTGATCAACGTGCTGGAGAGCTATCCGCGCGACGAGCTGTTCCAGGTTCCGGTGCCGATCCTGCGCAAGCATGCCGAAGCCATCCTAGGCTTGATCGAGCGGCCGCGCGTCAGGGCATTGGTGCGTGTCGACCAGTTCGACCGCTTCGTCTCCGTGCTCGTCTTCGTGCCGCGCGACCGCTACGACAGCGTCGTGCGCGAGAAGATCGGCACCTATCTGAAGACCGTCTTCGAAGGCCGGCTGTCGGCCTATTATCCGGCCTTCCCGGAAGGCGGGCTCGCGCGCGTCCATTTCATCATCGGCCGCTCCGGCGGCAAGACGCCGAAGGTCGAGCAGGCGACGATCGAGGCGGCGATCCGCGACATCGTACGGACCTGGGACGATGCATTGCGCGAGACCGCGACCGAGACCGGCGCCGATGCGAGACTCACGGCCATCGCCTCGCGTTTTTCGGAAAGTTATCGCGACAGTTTTCCGCCGGGCGTGGCGCTGGCCGACGCCGGGCGCATCGCCAAGCTCGATGCGTCAAATCCGATCGCCATCGACTATTACCGTCACGCCGCCCAGAAGCCGCATCAGGCGGCGCTGAAGATCTATCACCATGGCAGCCCGGTGGCGCTGTCGCGGCGCGTGCCCGTGCTGGAAAACATCGGTTTCCGCGTCATCAGCGAGCGCACTTTCGAGGTCGGCGACAATCAATCCGGCATGGTCTTCATCCACGACATGGAACTCGAGAACAGCTACGGCACGCCGATCGACCTCGGCAATGGCGGCGCGCTGTTCGAGGATGCGTTCCTTTCCGTCTGGCGCGGCGATGTCGACAATGACGGCTATAACGGCCTTGCCCAGACTGCCGGCCTGTGGTCGGGCGAGATCACCGTCCTGCGCGCCTATGGCCGCTATCTGCAGCAGGCCGGTATCCCGCAGAGCCAGGATTTCATCGCCGCCGCGCTCAACCGTTATCCCGAGATCGCCCGCGGCCTGCATGCGCTGTTCGTCGCCCGCCTCGGCCCGACGGCTGAAACGGAAGGCGTCGTTCAAGCCAAACATCTGAAGGCCAAGATCACGGATGCGCTGGAAGACGTTCCCAACATCGACGACGACACCATCATCCGCCGTTATCTGAACCTGATCGAAGCCTCGCTGCGCACCAATCATTTCGTTGCCGATACGAAAGAGAAAGGCCAATCACTGGCGATCAAGCTCGATTCGCAATCGGTCGACGGGCTACCGGCGCCGCGGCCATGGCGGGAGATCTTCGTCTACGGCTCCGAGGTCGAGGGCGTGCATCTGCGCTTCGGCCCGGTTGCGCGTGGCGGCCTGCGCTGGTCGGACCGTGCCCAGGACTATCGCACCGAGGTGCTCGGCCTGGTCAAGGCACAGCAGGTCAAGAATGCGGTGATCGTGCCGGTTGGCGCCAAGGGTGGCTTCTATCCGAAAAAACTGCCGATGAGCGCCGGGCGCGACGCCATTTTCGAGGCCGGCACGGCCGCCTACAAGAACTACGTCTCCAGCCTGTTGTCGATCACCGACAATATCGGGCTGGACGGCGTCATACCGCCGGCCGGCGTGGTTAGGCGCGACCAGGATGATCCGTATTTCGTCGTCGCCGCCGACAAGGGTACGGCGACCTTCTCGGACACCGCCAACGCCATCAGCGAAAGGCACGGCTTCTGGCTCGACGACGCTTTCGCCAGCGGCGGTTCGGCCGGATACGACCACAAGAAGATGGGCATCACCGCGAAGGGCGCCTGGGAAGCAGTCAAGCGGCATTTCCGCGAGATGAACCGCGACATCCAAACCACGCCGTTCACTGTCGTCGGCGTCGGCGACATGTCGGGCGACGTGTTCGGCAACGGCATGCTGCTGTCGGAGCAGACCCGGCTGATAGCCGCCTTCGATCATCGCGACATCTTCATCGATCCCGATCCCGACATGGCGGCTTCGATGGCCGAGCGCCGGCGTATGTTCGCTCTCGCCCGTTCAAGCTGGCAGGATTACGACAAGACGAAGCTGTCCGAAGGTGGCATAATCGTCTCGCGCAGCCAGAAGTCGATCACCTTGCCGGCGGCCGCGGCTGCAGCGATCGGCCTCGGCAAGACAACGGCCACGCCGGTCGAGATCATGAGTGCCATTCTCAAGGCGCCGGCAGACCTTTTGTGGTTTGGCGGCATCGGCACCTATGTCAGGGCATCGGGCGAGACCAACCAGGACGTCGGCGACCGTGCCAATGACGCGATCCGCATCACCGCGCTCGACCTGAGTGCCAAGGTCATCGGTGAGGGGGCCAATCTCGGCGTCACGCAGCGGGCGCGCATCGAATTCGGATTGAATGGCGGCCGCTGCAATTCAGATGCGATCGACAATTCGGGCGGCGTGAATTGCTCCGACGTCGAGGTCAACATCAAGATCGCGCTGGCTTCCGCCATGCGCAAGGGATCTTTGACCCGGCCGGCGCGCAACAAATTGCTGGCCGAGATGACCGATGAGGTCAGCGCCCTGGTGCTGTCCAACAATTACCAGCAGACATTGGCGCTGTCCCTTGCCCGTAAACGCGGCCTCGCCGACATCGCCCATCAGAGCCGCTTCATGGCGGCGCTCGAGGCGCGCGGGCTGCTCGACCGTGCCGTCGAGACGCTGCCGTCGCCGGCGGCGCTTGCCGCCCGCGACGCGCGCGGCGAGCCGCTGACCCGGGCCGAGCTCGGCGTGCTGCTTGCCTATGCCAAGATCGTGCTGTTTTCCGATATCGTCGCCAGCGACGTGCCGGACGATCCGCATTTCGACCGCGACCTGATGGGTTACTTTCCCGACCGCATGGCGAAGAAATATGCGGGAGAAATCCACGGCCATCAGCTGCGCCGCGAGATCATCGCCCGTGTCGTCGCCAATGATCTGGTCAATCGCGGCGGTCCGTCCTTCGTCAACAGGCTGCAGGAAGCGACCGGGCGCAGTGCCGCCGATGTCGTGCGCACCTTCGCCGTGGTGCGGGATGGCTTTGCGCTGCCGGCGCTCTACCGGCAGATCGACGCGCTCGACAATCAGATCGACGGACAGATCCAGCTCGACCTCTATCAGGCGGTCAGCCGGCTGATCTATGTGACCAGCGGCTGGTACCTGAAGAACGATGCCGGCACCGCACCGCTCGGGCAGCGGATCGCCGAGTTGCAGGATGCGCGCAAGGCGCTGGAGCCGAAGCTCATTTCGCTGCTGCCGGCCTTCTCGCGCGAGCGGATCGAGGAGCGGCGGCACAGCCTGTCGAAGGGCGGCGCGCCCGAGAGCCTTGCCGAGCAACTGGCGTTGACCGATGTGGCGGAACTCATCCCCGACATTGCGCTGACGGCGCGGACGGCAAATGCCGGCATCGTCGCTGCCGCCAAGGCGTTTTTTGCAGTCAGCGATGTCTTCCGCATCCCACGCGTCGAAGATGCGGCGCGCTCGATCATGCCCTCGGATTATTACGATCAGCTGGCGCTTTCCCGCGCCACCGACACGATCGGCGCGGCCAGGCGCGGCATCGCCGTGGCGGCACTCACCAGTCATGCCGAGACGGCGGATCCGGTGACAGCATGGCTGGAGGCCGGCGGCGAACGGGTCGGACGCATCCGCGAGCGGCTGCAGGCGCTGACCGAGGGCGGTGACATCACCGTGTCGCGGCTGTCGGTGGCGTCCGGCCTGATGAGCGACCTGACAGGGCTGTGAGACGTCTTCACACCACACGGGATTGCCCGGAAGGACTGCGCTATAGAGCAAATGGCGCGCTGCTTTGGGGAGCGCCGGAGCATGATCCCAAAAAGTGACGATCGGCTTTTGGACAAGATCGTGCTCAACAAGAAGACGGAGCGCCATTCCGATTCGATCGGCATTGAGCAAGCTCCAGCGGAGGGGACATGGCTGAGATGGCAGTGCAGCGAGCATCGGGACGCGGCATCTGGGGATGGATGCTGTTCGACTGGGCGGCACAGCCGTTTTTTACGGTCGTCACCACCTTCATCTTCGGTCCTTATTTCGTCTCGCGCATGGCCAGCAATCCGGAGACCGGGCAAGCGGCCTGGGGCTACGGCATTGCCGCCGCCGGCGTTGTCATTGCCGTTTTGTCGCCGGTGCTCGGGTCGATCGCCGATCAGACCGGACCACGCAAACCGTGGATAGCCTTCTTCGCCGCGGTCAAGATCACCTGCCTCACCCTGCTGTGGTTCGCCGCGCCCGGCTCTAATCTTTTTCTGGTCGTGGCCTTGTTCTCGCTGGCGTCGGTCGCGGCGGAATTCTCGACCGTGTTCAATGATTCGATGATGCCGCGCCTGGTGCCGAAGAGCGACATCGGCAGGATCTCGAACATGGCCTGGGGGCTCGGCTATCTCGGCGGCATGATCGCACTGATCTTCGTCGTTACCGTCATGGCCGGCTCGCCTGAAACCGGCAAGACCGTCGTTGGGCTCGACCCGATCTTCGGCCTCGACCCCAGGCTAGGCGAGGACGCACGCGCCACCGGACCGTTGTCGGCGGCCTGGTATTTCCTGTTCATTCTGCCGATGTTCTTCTTCACGCCTGATGCGATCAAAGGCATTCCAATCGGGCCGGCGGTACGCGAGGGCCTGTCGGAACTGAAGTCGACGCTGGCCGAAGTGCGCAAGCGCAGCGGCATTTTTCGCTTTCTCGTCGCCCGCATGATCTATCAGGACGGCGTCAACGCGCTGCTGGCGCTAGGCGGAACGTTTGCGGCGGCGATGTTCCATTGGTCGATTACCGAGATCGGCCTGTTCGGCATCATCCTCAACGTCGTTGCCATCATCGGCTGCCTGGTTGCCGCACGCCTCGACACAGCACTGGGTTCCAAGACCATAGTGATGATTTCGCTTGTCATGCTGAGCGTTGCCACGATCGGCATCGTCTCGACCGGACCTGGCTATACGCTCTTCGGCGCCTGGGTGATGCCCGGACTGGATGGCGGCGGATTGTTCGGCACGGCGGCGGAAAAGGCCTATATTTTCTACGGCCTGCTGATCGGGCTTGCCTTCGGGCCGGTCCAGGCATCGTCGCGCTCCTATATGGCGCGCAGCGTCACAGCAGCCGAATCGGGGCGCTATTTCGGCATCTATGCGCTGGCCGGCCGGGCAACGAGTTTTGCCGCACCCTTCATGGTGGCCACGATCACCCTGGCCAGCGGCTCGGCGCGGCTCGGCATGGCGGCGATCGTGCTGTTCCTCGGCGCCGGCATGGCGATCCTGATCGGCACGCCCTATCCGGCGGATCGGCCGGCGGAGTGAGCTGCTCTTCCCCTCTCCCACAAGGGGAAGCTATCGCATTCACACATCTGGGTTGCGCTTTGCGGCGAAGCTCGATTCTATTTCGGCCGGAAAAGCCGAAGGAGGGTTGAATGAC
>NZ_JAMYKT010000019.1:0-94997 GCF_040317515.1 Mesorhizobium sp. M1428 | reverse complement strand
GATCAGACCATATTCGCCGACAGCCCGCGACAGCGGAATCCAGGCTGATTCACTTCGTCGCGGGTCAGCCCGCCTGGGCTGGAACACGGGTCCGGCGCGCCTCGTGGACTCGCCGCCAGTCGAGACCTTCGAGTAGCGCCGAGAGCTGCGCGGCCGTCAGCCGCATCATGCCGTCATGCACTTTCGGCCAGCGGAACTCCCCATCCTCCAAACGCTTGGCATAGAGGCAAACCCCGGTGCCATCCCAGAAGATCAGCTTGATCCGGTCAGTCCGCTTCGCCCGGAAGACGTAGACGGCCCCGCTGAACGGATCGGCCCCCATTGTCTCTCGCACCAGCGCCGCCAATCCCTCAGCACCCTTGCGGAAGTCGACGGGCTTCGTCGCCACCATGACCTTGACCGCACCCGTCGGCCCGATCACGACGTCGCCTTCAGCGCGCGGATCACTGCGGCCACCGTCTTGGTATCGGCGCCCCGGCCGACGCGCATCGCGATGCCGTCGATCTCAAGCTCGATCATGCCGGCATCTCGGGTGGCTTGCCGCTTCCGCTGCTTCGGTGAACGGCTGGCTACAGGTTCCGCCGCCGCCAAAACCGCCGGCACAAAGGCAGGAGAATCTTGCTGCACCGAAGCGGCCTGTTTGCGCGCTTCGCGGCGCCAGGCGAAGACCTGCTGCGGCCTAAGGCCATACCGACGGGCGACCTCGGAAATGATTGCGTTCGGCTCCAGCGTCTCCGCGATGATCCGCGCCTTGTCATCCACCGACCAGTGACGCCGACCGCCGGCACCGTTGATCACCTCGAAACGTCGAAGCTGCCGCTCCGGGTCAAGCGTAAGGTCAAGTCCAGACACAAGCCGATCTCCGATCCCAATACAGGATCGGCAACCTCACAGATCGCGACCACTCCCGAAAGGTGGTCCGGAAACACCGCTTACGATACATTCGCTCGATTTGGCGAATGTTTTTGTCGTCAAACTCACCGGGAAACCGGGGAGGTGGTCATGAGAATTATTACCACTCTAACATGTGTCGCGTTGCTTGCAGGTTGCGCAACGGCGGGCCCCCCAGGGCCCCAAGGGCCTGTCGGTCCACAAGGTCTGCCCGGCAAGCAGGGACCTAAAGGTGCAATGGGGGCTGAGGGTCCAGCGGGGAAGGACGGCGTCAGCGGTTGGGAAATCGCCCACTATGCAAGTGCGAGTGATACAAGCCCAGACAAATCCGCACAGGCTTGGTGTCCCAAGCCAAAAGTCGTGATAGGTGGCGGTGCCAGCGCGTCAAATTCAAATGCTCTAATTTCTAGGAGCTTGCCGGTTACTTCCCCAGCTCCGGGGTGGGTAGCACAAGCGCATGTAGCCACTACGCTCCCAACAGCTTGGACGCTGACAGCATATGCCATTTGCGCGCTTGTCAAATAGTCGGCGCTTGGCCGGGCCGGTGAACTTTGCGTTGTCGCGCCTCCGAAGGTGAAAACCTAGCGAGTTGCGTACCCGTGAGCGCGACAGGCGCGTCCCGGTGCTTAAGATCGGATCAATCTACCTGATCTGGTGGTCGAGCAAGCAACACCCCCACGACAATTAGCTGGCTTTCTAGCTGGCAGCGATGTCTACCCCCTGAGGGAGAAGCGCTTTCTAGGGAGGAAGCATGCGAGGCAAGCGTCGCACCGCTATGGTGGCGGGGGTTCTTGGGTCGTTCTTTGGGTTTTTTCTGTTGATGCTAGTCCTGCAGACCGTAGGCAGATTGCCCCCTGAGGTTGAGCTTTTCGGGAAATTGACATCCGCCGTCCGCGATAGGGCTTGGCTGACTCGGTGGTGCTCGTAACGCTCGTTGAGCGGGGCGTGGTGGCGGTGGTGGTCATGGGGATCTCCCATATTTATGGTCAGTTTTGAGATAAAAGAGCTGTACGAAGTTCCTAATCTTGCCCTTTCGTGGGAGGGCTGGGTGGTGTCGGAAACAGGGGAGCAGGAATACTATCGGCAGCTTGGCGGCATGAATAAATCTTAAGAAATGCATTCCGAGATAAGTTTCTGGATGCGAAGCTAACGACAATCTTCAATTTGGTTCGTATAGAAACACGTATTGTGGAAGCGTGGTTGAGAAATCCATTTGCTTCGGGCTGGTGAAACTTTGGGCAGGGGTAGAAAATGACTCTGATCGATAGACACCCTGAAGCTGCAGCTGGCAACCGATACATTGTGATGAGGACCAAGTATGACCGTGAGGCGCGTACGAAGGGGCCCTCTTATTCCTATTCAGATCGTCCATCAGATCGACTGGGCGCAGGGGTCGGGGAGCCAAGAGCACGCAGCCTGGAATCCATAACCGGCATGCTTGATCGCATCGGCTGCGGCTATCTCGTGCTGAACCGCGAGAGGAAGGTGGTCGAATGGAACGCTGCCGCTCAAACCACGCTGGAGCGCCAGGGCGAAGTGGCAGATACGGCCAGCGGGCTTTCCGTGGCCTTGAGGCGGCTGATCGCGAATGTTCCGGCCCATTTCCTGCCGGGCTCGTTATCTTGGGTGGTGATCCGCAGCGGCGGCGACAGGCCGGTGATATTGGACGAGAACGGGTTTATCGCTCCTGACGGAACGAGCATTGTGGCGTTGCTGGACCGCGAGAACAGGTCGGGGCCAAATCCTCAGACACTGCAAAAGATGTTTGGCTTGACGAGCGCGGAAACGCACCTCGCGTTGCGTTTGGCTCGGGGCGATGCACCTTTGGAAATTGCCCGCAGTTGGCGCCTCAGCCGCACCACGATCCGCTCCCAGCTTGCCTCGCTGTTCGCCAAGACCGAAACGAAACGTCAGGCGGAACTGGTGGCTCTTCTTGGGCGCATTTCAGTCTTGCCATAAGGGCGTCGTTTGGATCCATCTCAGCAACCAGCCAGTCCCGAAACGCTTTTGACTTCATGGGGCGTTCGCGGTGTCCCCTAACAAGCGAGAAGTTCGCAAACCCCGGATCCCAGTTGGCTCCCGGAGGGTACAGCCTATCTCCCGTTCGGGGCACCTTGGGAACTGGACCCGCATCCTTGGCCAGACCGAATTTGGTGTCCCCCATGTTTATCCATAGGCCCGCACCTAAGTCGATGGCGCATATTCGCCAAAGCGAAACAACGTGGTTTAAGGCCTCAAGGGGTACTTCTGGGAGGGAGGCCATGCGTCGAAAAGAACGCACCATTTTTTTGGCGGGAGGTTTGGGTCAGCCTTTGGATTTATCCTGCTGACGCTGATCCTGCAAATGGTCAGTTCCCTTGACTAGGTGCTTGACGGCCGCCGGAGTCGCACCAGAATCCGGGGATGGATGAAAACTACAAATATGGCGAGCGCAGCTGCCTGCAGCTCGTGCGCAGGGCGATCGAGCTGACCTGCCCGGCCGGCGTGTTGCCGAGCGAGGATGCCGTGTGGCTGCTTTACGGGCCTGAGCCGGTGCATGAGGGCGAGGCGCTTGCAAAGGCGATCATCGAAACGGTCGAGAGATTAACCGCGTGGCGAATTGACCGGGCGCGCTGATCAAGGCCGAATTACCACTCCCGTGCCGTACAGTTGCACACCAAGGCGATCGTTCTTCCGCCACCGGACCACCGCCTGATAGGTGGCTCCCTCCTCAGGGATGAACAGCACAAAACGATCCGGGACTGAGGCATCAGCAGCGACCCGCAGTTCGGCGCCTCTCTCATGCTGGTTGCAGATCGAGCAGCTTATATCCATGTCCCGACGCCCAGTGCTTATGGTCGCGTCCTTCAGCACAGGCGTTCTCTCCATAGATGCAGTCCTTGTCGTGGCGGATTAGCCATGTGGTTCACCGCCGAAACCTTACAGCGAAGCGCTGCGTATATATTTGTGCTCGCCGCGGAGGTGCTTGGGGCGCCGCTTGACCTCCTCCGGCTTTACCCACTGCGTCGCCGGTCGCTTCTTGATGCCCTGCGGAGGCGGGCCGGCATGGTCCTGGACCCGCTTCCACAGCCGTTCCTTCATGTCGCGACCCAGGCTGATGAAGGCTGACCCGACATATTTTCGGGTGCCCGGTTGCGCCAGCAAGGCAAATGCAGCCTTGCCAGGCTCGCTCGACACCCATCAGTTCATATTCCTGGACCGTGAAGCTCTTCGTCTTCAACCAGTTCGATGTCGGGCCGCT
Organism: Mesorhizobium sp. M1428; assembly: GCF_040317515.1. Lineage (NCBI taxonomy): Bacteria > Pseudomonadati > Pseudomonadota > Alphaproteobacteria > Hyphomicrobiales > Phyllobacteriaceae > Mesorhizobium > Mesorhizobium sp. M1428. The sequence goes on along the minus strand of NZ_JAMYKT010000019.1, from coordinate 90,865 downwards.
CCGATATGGGCTGTCCGCGAGCTTGGAAACGATCCCCTCGATCCCCGCCTGGTCGACGAGATAGAAGATCGCCTTCGGATCGCCGGGTATCGACTCACTGAACTGGATGCGGATGTTCGGCTTGATGATGCCGAACAGGATCTCGCGGCGGGCTTTGCAGCCGATATCCGTAGCCGTCGAGATGCATGATGTCGCAGGCGCCGAGGATCATGGCGTAGGGATCGCTGTGGACCGCCTTCTGCAGCGCGTCGAAGTCGGGCAGGCCGGCTGCGTTGGTGACCACCGCCTCGCCCTCGAAGATCGCGTTCTTGACGTCGAGCTCGCGTGCCGCTTCGACAAGGCCGGTGTATTTGCTCGTCCAGTCCGCGCCGCTTTTGGTGAAGGCACGAATATCGTCGGGGCTGTTGATGACGATCTGCGTGCGGTAGCCGTCGAGCTTGATCTCGTGAATCCAGTGCTCGCCCTCGGGTGGCTTTGGGACCAGCTTGGGCTCCATCGGCGGGATGAACTCGAGACGGCCGCCGCCGGTACTTACAATTTTACGCACCCAGTGAATACTAGGTACAAAGCTTATATTAGCTAGAGTGAACGGAACGTGATTCCGCGCGGCCTGCTTGCACATTGGTGCGGGTTGTATGGATTGATGAGAACGGTAATTTGCGATCCCGCCTTGGCCGTGCACACAGGCACTAACCAGGGGCTGGTTTCGACACGGTAGACGGTGCCATCAAACTCGTATTTGAGCAGGTAGCGATCGGGGCCGTCACCGCCTTCAATACGATCCAAAACTTCAGCGGCGCACCGCACCCAGTCTTTTGTATGCTCACGCAGCCATCTGCTGTGAATGAACACAAACGCAAAGAATATTCCGCCGCAAATCAGGCACGCTAGCAAAAAGCTTGGATCGAAGTTGCTCACTTTGGCTTGTGCCGCGTTTTCAAATCAAAGGGGTATGCGGAAAGGCGAGCACCGCTGAAAGACCGATTCCTGCAACAACAATCAGCGCGACGAGGCCGGACCACCGGGACCGGGGCTGTTTTGGGTTATCGGATGGCCCGCACCGCTGAGAGGATCAATTCGTCGTGATCGAACACTGAACTACTTGACCCGTTGCCTTGTCACGAACCTTTTTCGAAAACACGCGATGAAGGCCGATTGCGCGTGATTTAGCTTCACTGCTCGCAACGTAATCGGGAGTGCCGACATGCATTTGCCAGCGAATGTCTCTGGGGGGGGACAGGTTTCCACGTGACTTTTGATCCATAGGCCGCTTCGCCCGGACCTGTGCTATCGAACCGGCAGTCGATGGCTGCGGGCATCATGCCTTTCTTCCCCATTGCGGTGTTAATCGCGTCAAAATTTGACTTCGTAAGCCATCGATCCGCACCGCTAGTTGAAACTGTAGTGCACCCTGCCAGAGATATGCTCGATATCAAAAGCCAATGGCCAATTGTTTCATACCCGTCCCCCACAACTGAAAGTAGTCGGTTAGATAGGACGCCGGCGCGAAACAGGGCAAGGCCCTTCCTTCCTATTCTTCCCGAAATGTGTAGCGAAGGGGAGGTGGAACCATGGTCGCGGCGAGTGTTCCGCCGGACAACAAAAAAGTCCCGCCGCTCTTGCCCGGACGGCGGGACCCGATCAAGCGACTTGCACCAAGCTTAGGGAGTTCGGGGTTGCTCTGGTGCGCGCGATCATCTCAATTTTAGGCGCATGAGCTGTAACGCGTCCACCAACTGGCGGTTTTAGTTCAGCGCCGGCGTCCGTCCCGGCCTGAAACCCTTCAGCGCCGCGGCGATGCCCATCATCACTGATTGCTCCGGGTGATCGAGAACGCGCAGGGTGCCCGGCTCGTCGCCACCAACGCCGCAGATCGGCAGGGCCTGATAATCGCCCTCGAAAGGCTCCGTGTCACCATTCGCGAAGAAGTCGTATTCGGGGAAACACCTTTTCAGGAAGGCCTCGACTTCGCGCAAGACCGGTTCGGACCGATGTCCCAACGGTGGCAGGATGATGAAGCTGTCGACCTCATCGCCTGCCAGCACGCCCGAAACATCGATGCCAGAACGCATCCCAGATTCCCCGAATGATGGTCCATTTTCGTAGATTATCAGATGGCCAAGTCAAGCCAGGGCGAAGGCAAAATCGCCGCACCTTTCGGTGCGTCAATACCCCCTTCTTGCGATGGAATTCCCCAGGCGGTCTGGCAAGCTCGGTCCGAAAAGGAGTTCGCCATGACGTGTCTCACCTGCAGTCTTGCCGCCGATACTAATGGAACGTGGCGGGTCGTCTTCTTGCCTGAAGAGTTGCATCTCTATGTCGAATTCGGCCCCAAGTCAGTTCAGATCCGGTCGACTGGATGAGTGTGGACGACTTCCTTGTGAGACGCCCGAAAGGCGCGCTTCACGAAAGGCCGCTCGACCAGTTAGTCTCGATCCTTTGCCACGCAATGAGGGATCAATAAACGCAGAAAGAGGCCGGCCTTTTCAGCTGCAGCGCGCCCAGCCCGACGGCGGAGAAGCCTATTGCAGAGCCGGGGGAATGGCTACCCACAGAAGCAGTGCAACCCCGATCCCATAGGGCACCAGCACGACCGCCAGCGCTACCCAAAAGCCGAGGTCCCCCAGGACTGCCATTTCACTGCGAAGCTGTTCCATCGCGTGTTTCCAAGGAGGGTTTGTCTTCAGCGCTCAGCCGCTGCTCCCGGAGCCGAGCGGTCTTTGCGTCTCGGGCCGCGCGTTCAACATCGATTAATGACCGTGCAGCATCTGACGTGCGCTGCTGTCTCTCATCTCTCTGGGTCCAAGTGGCCAAGCGGCGTTCTCCTATGCGTGGCCTGATCTAGGTGGATACTGCTGATCGAACCATCGTCACAGGCGAGTGTTCCACCCCAGACAACAAAAAGCCCGCCGACCGAAGCCGACGGGCCAGTGTGACCCGACAGCTGAACACAATTGCTGTCTGGCCGGAGTACAAGGTTCCAACACCCGAAAGGGCCGAAAGTTCCGAGATGCTAATATACTGGTTCGCGGCTAGCCCGGAATTCCGGACCCAAACCGTGGAACCTTTCAAACGCGCATGACTTTTGCCTTCTTGTGGAAGGAGATACGAAATGAGCCTTGACATAGGAAAGGTCGCCATAGCCTTGCTTGGCCTGCTTGCCTACAAGAACAGGGACAAAATCGGCGAGTTGATCGCTGGCAGGAAATCGACAGACCCCAACGCTAGCGCGGGCTCCCCCGGCGGCTTCGGCGACATCCTGGACCGTCTCAGAAATGTGGGTGCGGGCGATCAGGTGGATTCTTGGATAGGAAAGGGATCCAACCGACCCGTTCAGCGCGAACAGGTTGAGAAAGCAATCGATCCGCAAACGTTGGACGATCTGGCCGAGCAAACCGGATTGTCTCATGACGAGCTTCTCGACCGGCTCACACGAGAACTCCCCGATGCAGTGGACAAGCTCACTCCCGACGGCCAGTTGCCAGCGAGCAAAGGTCCAAATCTCCTGGACGAAGTCCCAACGACTGCTCGTACTTAGCGCCACCTCGCCACGAGAGGTCAGGTCATCCCGCGTCGCTATCGCTCGCAACCAGGCGGTACGGGAAATGATTGCGAATGTGGTCGCTAAGTAGACTGCTCAGAACACTGGCGCGCTCGCCCTTAAGTCGGGTCGCTCCAGGCGCTCCACGACTGGGCGCGAGACGATATTGGAGCCGATATCGGCAATCGCCTCCTCGAGCGTACGCGCAGCTTCAGCTCAAATCGAGTGTCATGTGAGCTGGCCCGAGCACCCTGTTGGGCAAGCCTAACGTCCCGACCGATAGTTTCGGTCCTTGGCGGGCGCCCAGCTCGCCGCGTTGTGAGGCGGCTATTTCCCGATTTGGCACAATCGGATTGGCATCAGAGTTGCCTAGCAAGACTCGCTGGCGTTTAGCCGCAGCAACGCAGGAGATGAAAAATGGGTTTGGCCCAGGATTTGTCTGACGTTACGCTCACGTTCGAATGTCCGAATTGCTCGCATCCGATGGTAAGGAAGGGCTCTGCGATAAGAACGATCGCGCACTTTATATGCGACGGGTGCAAAGCCAAGGTGCGGCTCACCTATCCGCAGAAGCTAGCAATTTTCGAACGGCACAACGGATTGGCCAGGCAGCCGCGAAAGCGCGCGCGCAGAGACCGTACGCTACCCACCGGGGCTCGATTGCTGCAGACAAAATGACTCAGAAACGGGCAAAGTTAAGCTACAGACCTCACTCGCGCCACGATTTACGCCGATCCGGTGGGCGATATTTATACGACCTGTTCCGATGCGTTGTGGTCAGCTCAGGACGAATCCAGCCAATAGGACCGTAAGGACGGCCAGGAGACAGCACAGTTCAAAAGTGTTGTCTTGGCGCCCGTCCATCGTGCTGATCCCGCTTTTGTGCTTTGTCATGTGACAGCAACGGGCAGTGGCAGCCGGCGGTTCCATACCTGTCGGTTCATGAATCGCTTGCCCCGCTTATATTAGCAATACCTTGACTACTACCAAGGCCGCTCCACCCTCATTCCATGGCGCGGATCAGCATAGGAGATGAGGTGGCACTAACCGCTACAGTTCGGCGTCGGGTTTTGAAGGATCGCATAAGCGTCTCTATCCCGGGCTACAAATTCCCTCATTCCATCAAGGACAGCACCTCGAAGCTAAAGCGAGGCCAGCAAATCGAGCTTAAAGGAGAAAGTTACCCGGATTGATGAGGAGAAAGTGACGATCGATCTGGGACCGCTGGTGACAGTTGATCTGGACAATGTCCGCCTGGTGGAGAAATACCGTCCACAGCAGCGCAGAACGCACCTACACGACAAGACAGGCTAGGCCTGTTCGTCATCGACTGGCCCTTGCGTCCTTCATTCGCATGCTTCGCTTCAATTAGCGTGAGCTAATATTTCGATAGCCGGCGCTGCCCCTCTAACCCCGCCGGTCAGGCCCGGCATCTTGCTGACAGCCCCGCCGGGTGGGTGCCGGGCCGCACCGTTCCTCTAGCACGCAGCGTTTTGTCGAGCGTGGAGGCCGTGTTTGGGCCCCTATGTGCCTCGCCCATCCACGAGCTGCCAAAAGCCACCATTGCCGCAGGACAGCGCTCATGCGCTGACCAGGGCCGCAGGCCATTGCTGGATCTGGCACGCGGACCCTTGTTTGTGCACGCTTCAGATCGAAAGCGGGTAAGCTCAGGATCACTCGTCCGGCCAGAAATCCTGAACCGAGCTATGGGCGAATGTGGCTGCGATGGCCACGAAAGATACTTGACGCGCAGCCTTCTCACGCCAGGTTTGAACCAATGGATCACCGGCTGCATCTTTAGGGCGTCTAGCCGTGGCACAGAAGGCGATTCCGCGGCTCCCCGACGAAAGTAGTTGCCAGCGTTGCCGTTGATCCAAGGCTGAAGGGGGACCAGGATGGCTGACGGCTACAGCAAGCCGGATTTCCGAGATCGCACCCACGTATCGGCGCACGAAATCCATGAGGTGAAATATTTCGCCGAGCAGAATGGCCTGACGCCAGACCAGGTTCGGCAGCTCATCAGGACCCACGGCAATGACCCGAGCCCGCTGAGGGAAGCTGCCAAGGCGCAGATGGCGCGTGGGCTTCGGAGGGCAAGCTTGCGCGCCGCGTCCAGCTTTTCCACTGCAAATTTCGCCAGTTCTCAAAATTTTTCCTCCATTTTGCGCGACTCAATTAGCATCTACTGATGGAACGTCGTCACGCCCTGCGAAGAGTCACGAATGGGTTTTGGGAAGTCTATGATATAGACGACGACGAGGTTGTCTTCATAGACGGGGTAGCTCTGACAAATTTGCAGGGAGAAGAGGCACTCGACGCCCTGGAGCTGCTAAAGGGCGGATTCCTGATCCCGAGCAAGCGAAAGTATTCCCGATTCTGACCTGGCGGTGAACTGCTGTCCGACAAGGTGCGGCATGGAATTATCGCCCATTGCAGATGCGCGACAATTCCTGCCGGCGCTCAAGTGCCAAGGCGCACCTTAGATACGCGATATTCTTGCGCAGAGATCAGGCCGGGCGGAGCCGGCCCTCGTCGGAGGTCGCGACACCCAACACCGCTCGAATGCATTCTAACGCTGCTAGGAGGGGCACGCCTGAGCTTCACCGAGCCAAGTCTTGCTAAAGTTCTGCTAGTCATTTCAGGGGACTTGGAAGCCATGCTATTGCCCTGTGGACGTTGCGACACAGCAGCGATTGGGGCACATTCCAGGCCATGTGCAATCTCTACAACATCACGACCAGCCAGGAGGCCATTCGCCAGTGGACCCGCGCCTTGCGCGATATCCTCGGCAATCTCGAACCCTCCATAGACATCTATCCCAACCAGCCAGGCCCTGTGGTGCGCAACACGCCGGACGGCGAACGCGAATTGGCCAATCTGCTGTGGGGCATGCCGACGCCACTGGAGCGGGTGAAGGGCAAGGCCGACTATGGCACCACCAATATCCGCAATCCGCAATACGGCCACTGGCAGCAATATCTCGGCATCGAGAACCGCTGCGTTGTGCCCGTCACCAGCTTCGCCGAGCCCAGCCCGACGCCCGGTGACAAGGACCCCGAGACCGGCATTCAGCGCAACTACTGGTTTGCACTCGGCGAGGACCGCCCGCTGTTCTTCTTTGCCGGTCTGTGGACGCATTGGCATGGCACTCGCAAGGTCAAGGACGGCCCCGCCGATCATCAGGTCTATGGCTTCATGACGACCAGGCCCAACGCGCTGATCGCGCCGATCCACGACAAGGCAATGCCGGTGATCCTGACCACGCCGGAAGAAACCGAGACCTGGCTCACCGCGCCGTGGTCGGAGGCAAGGCACCTGCAGCGCACGACGCCCGATGACGCGCTGGTGATCGTCGAAAAACCGGCGACACAGATCAAGTTCGCGGCAGCGCCTGAACAGGCGCCGGCGCAACGTTCGCTGTTTTAGGTATAGATCAACACTCGCTCCGCACTTAAGCGAACGGGCCTTGTCGCGCCGTCGCGCTCGCGCTTTGGCGCCCCCGGTGTGGTCTAGTGAGTTAGCTGTGGTCGGCTGTTCGCCAATATGCTTCCAGGCTGTTGGCATACGCCACGCAACCAGTTCCCCGTGTATGGAAAACTCTTGCAGCAGATTTTCGGCCGAGCACCAACTGGGATGTCCGTCATGGTGGCAGTAGATTCAAGGAAGTTCCTGTCATCTTCGAAGTGCAGGAACTTTTAATTGTTCGCCGGTTCAAGTACGCTTGTTCGGATGGCACGCGGAACGCGTGTGCAGGGAGGAGGAAGGCATGCTTCGGATTGCTACCCTTGCGACTTTCAGCATTGGCTTTGCCGTTTTCGCAACCATGTCGGCGCCGCAGTCCCAAGCCGCACCTTGCGGTATTGTGCATAAGCAGGCCCGCCAGCCGCTGAATGACCAAAATTTCTGGCTGCTCGCTGAACATGGCGGCAGGGCCTTCGTTGACCAACGCACTTGCCTCGTTGCCAGGATAGACAGGCTTGATCAGCCCGCCACGCTGAGCGAAGCGATGGGCTATTGCGCTACGCTCGGACAAGGCGGGCCGTATGGCGATATGGGCTGGCAACTTCCGACGATGGCGGAATTGACGAGCCTCGATTCGGCGGACTGGCCAAGGCAGCGCGAGGCGTTCGCGCAATACAAGCTGCCACCGCTCGCGCGTAGCGAAACCGAATACTGGACGCGCACTGAATGGCCAGGGCTGGCAGGGTCCTTCGCGGTCGTCACATTCAGTGCACCCACGACGCTGGTGCGTCCGCTTGAAGCGACCAAGAAGGCAAGCGCATGGTGCGTCTTTGGGGTGACCGCCACGGGCGTTGACTAGCTGCTGGCGTCACCTATTGAGCACCATATCGCTCTTATGCGAGCTAATGTTTCGGCGATCGTGGAAGGCATCATAGAGTCGTTATGAAGTTGCCAAATTGGCGACCGCCAGGCGATTGCTGGACGTCTGCTCTTCCTCAGCGCAGTTTCTCAGGCCAGATCGTGACCTTCCGCACTCGAACGGTGGCGGAGCGACGCTTGGACGAGGCCAAGCCAGCGGAAAAGACAATTCTTTACGATGTGTTAACTGCCTCGACACTTAGGCCGGGTTTTCCGGGATGGAACGCAAAAAGCCAGGTGTGTTGACAGAGAAACTGTTTTAACTTACTTTATTGAGGCGTTTTATAGCGAATGTGAGGTTGAATTGGCCACGCCTTTGGCTGCCAATTTTCGCTGTAACGAGCAAATACCAAAAGTAGCCTGCTAGATATTGCCAGTAAAAAAGCAATGGGGCCGCCGCTTCGGCGGAAGGGGAGGCTTTTGTGCATTTTCCTTTGGTCGTTATGTTGAAGAGATGCGTCTTCAATACAGCGATCATCTTGGCCGCGGTTCTTGTGCTCGGCGGAGGGGTTGACCTCGCGGCAGCCCAGCAAATGTGCGGCTCCGCGCTATCGCAGTGCGACCTGCAGACCGACTCCGCATGTCTTGAACGCACCTATGCGTGCGGCGAATATGATACCGTTATCCAGTCGCTCTTCGTCGAGCGGTTCGAACCGACGCCCGACCAGAAATACTTTGTCGGTGCGTCGTTCTACGGACGCCATATTCGTGAACGCGCCGCCGGCGTGCAGTGCGAGATGGTGAAGTTCGCGCGCGAATACCTGACCGACTATCTGTCCGGCGTCGAGGCTGCGTTCACCACCAGCGGCTCCTTCGGCACCATGCGACAGATGGATCAAATCTATCATGCCGCGCAGATGCTGAATGACCTTGGCGGCGTCACCGGCTGTCCCGAATCGGCGCTGACACGCGCTACCGTCGAGGACATTGCCCGCAGCGAAGCCGTGCGCTATGCGCGCTCGGTGTTCCTGCAGCCGCCGGCGGAAGCCCGTTCCTCGTTCGACACGCTGCAACTGGCGCTGAGGAGCTTCGTCAGTCGAGCGTCCGATCTCGAGACAGGCATCGCTCTGCGCCGCGTCGAGATCAAATCGGCCGATACGCACTTGAAGGCGATCCGCGCCATTTTTGCAGAGATATTCGGACCGGTGAGCGGTGCGGGCGCTACGCTGGTCGCCAACACCTCGATCCTCGACGGGCTGGCGGCCAAGACAACGCAGATGCTGCGCTCCGTCGAAGTCTCGGAGGGGGAGTTCAAGCGCGCGCTCGGCGACGTCACACCTGAGCAATACGCCAATCTCAATCGCAACACTGTCGCAAGCGCAGAGGACTTTCTCAAAATCTCTGCGTTCCACATCAACATGATCGGGGTGCTGCTGCCGACCGATCCGGCAAAACCCTTCTGGCGACTGGACGCCGAGGTTCATGCCGACAATGCGGCACAGGGCGCATTCAACGATCTCGCCAAAATAAAGGCTGACTGGAAAGCGCATGGCGCCGCGACCGGAATTTGCGCCCAGGCTGGCGCGGCCGACAGGGTGTGGTACTGCCGATGACAAGCATCCGAGCCCTTGAGCTGTTCCTGATCGTCAGTTGCGTCCTGGCCGGCGAAGCCGGCGCCGCATCGATCCTGGAGCGCGCTTACACGTCGGAGAAGCTCGACAGTTTCTGGAACGCGACGCTCTCTGGCGCGACGCCCGAGACGACCCGGTTCAGCCTGCTCGCCCCTGGTCCCGCCGCCGTCGAACCAAGTCACGAGGCCACACAGCCCGATTTCGGCCTGCCCTTCGCCGGCGAGGTAATCGGCGAGGCATCGGCCCCTTCGGGCGGCAGCCGCGGCGTCGGTTTTCCGGTCATCCCGCTTTCGGCCGACGATGCTTCGGTACTGATGCGCCGCCTCGCATGGGCGGAGATTTATCTCAGCCGCTACCGCTTCTTCGCCCCAGTTTCGTCCGATAGTGCCGAAGAGCTCGCCGCCCTCGTCGGCCGACAATACGCAGCCGCCGTCGAGGCTTATCTGATCACCGGGCGACTCTACTTCTCGGGGGCCGACTTGCCGGAGAAATGCCGGCATCTGACGAGAATGAACGAGATCGATGTCGGGCCTTTGTCGGGCGCAAGCGCGGATGCGCTGCCTGCCGCCTGGCGTCCGCTATTCCCGATCGTCGAGGCCGTGCGGGCACGACTCGGCTCGGACGCCTTGGCGAAGCTGGTCTGTTCGGCCAAGCCAGTGCGCGGGCGCGCTGAGACGACCGCGCTGATCGAGACGCGGGTGCGCGGCCAGATCGTCAAGGCGGTCAGGACGAAGGTCGACGATACGCTCAACCTGATGAACACCGCTTCGACCGAATACCAGTCGCTGGTCAACGAGATGGACGTGTCGATCAAGTCGGCCGAGGTGATGGAGCTTGAGCGTGTGCTCGGCAACGCGCAGGCCAATATGGTGCTAGTCAAGGCGGATCAGCTGAAGGCAGCCGAGACGATCGCGACGCTGCAAGCCGTCGATCTCTCCAGCCTCAACCAGCCGGATTCGCTGAAGGAGTTCGAAGAGGGGAAGGCAAGGATGGCGCAGATCGTCGGGCAGATCGAAGGGGTGATGACGGCCCTGTCCGATCTCACGCATGTTGTCGACGATCCGGCGATCACAGCTGAGCTTTCTTCCTGCGCAGGACTGGGCGGAGCGTATTCAGCGCTCGACCTCACGCTCGACACTGGCGCGCTGACCGCGAAAATCAGCAGCCCCTACGAGGACTGTATCAACCATGCCCGCGCAGTGGTGGCACGGTTCCAGAATCCGTCGCTTTCCAAGGCCCAGATGGCCGAACTTGCCCGGCATGTGCGCCAGATTTCCGAGATCTTTCTGACGACGGGGCAGCCATGAGACAGTTCTTGCTGCTTTGCGGACTGGTTGCCGGCATCGTCTTCGGCACTGCGGGAATGGCGCGCGCGCAAGATTGCATGGCGCTCGACATCGACGCGGCCGCCGGCCATGCCGGCGAGCTGACGACGCTGCTCAAGATCGCCAATTTCCGAGCCGACGTAAAATATATGGGTGAAGTCGCAAGCGAACTTGAACAGTTCCTGACGACCTGCGGCGACGAGACGACCGGACGGCTGGCGATCGTGTGCGATTTCGACTGCCACCTGCAACTCGGACGCTATCGCCTGTTCCTCGCCGCCGACATGCCCTTCCTGTCGTCGGCGAGCGGCGTCAGCCGCAACGATACGCCGGTTTCGCCGCAGGCCGCGCAGGAATTCGGCCGGCAAGGCATCGAGATCGTCGACCGGGGCCTTCGCATTCTCGCCCGACAACAAGGCGGTGATCAGGGCACGGCGGCGGGAGAAGATGCGAGCTACCGCACCTTCGTGCGGCAGCTCACGGCGCTGTCTTCGCTGAAGATCCAACTGCTGATGAACACCGGCGACGTGTGGTATCAGACCGTCTCGGAGGCTCGCGTCAAGGCGCTCGACTTCCTGGTCAGCGATACACTGGGCGCCGTCGGAGGCGCTGGTCTCGACAGCCAACCCAACCTCTCCAAGGCCTACACCAACTACGAAGCCGCCATGTGGGTGCTGGTCGAGACGCAAATGGATATTCCGGGCGAGTCCACCTACGACGACCTTCGCGCCGACCTGCTGCTGCAGCAGAGCGACCTCGATGCGCGCATGGACAGCGTACGCAAGGGCTTCCTCTTCCTCAATATCGACCCGATGCAGTTCACGACGATCCCGTTCGAGGACCTGCAGCAGGCCCTAACCGAGAGCGAGCAGCGGTTGACCGAGGTCGAGCGCAATGTCGAGGCGCTGGTTGAACGGTGGTACGCCAACAAGGAAGGGGAAGCCACGCGCGCGCTCGACGAGGAGCGGACGATCCGTAGTCAGGAAGTCAACCTGATCGCCCACAAGATCGGCAAGCTGGAACACGAGGCGCAGACTTTCGCCACCACTGTCCAGCAGGAGATCAACGCGGTCGACGCCGAGAAGGACACGTTCGGCTATCGCCAGCAGATCAGGTCGCTGGAGATCGAGCTCGGCACGAAGATCGCCGAGTTCGAAAACCAGCGCCGTCAGATCAATGACAGGCAGGAACTCGACCTGATCGTCCTCTCCAAGGAGGCCGAAGTCGAGCGGCGCAACGAACTGCGCTGGCTGCTGAACTGGGAAATGACGCAGATGAACCTCGATCTGCAGATTTCCTCGCTCGAGAGCCAGATCACCGAATATGCCCGCCAGACCGAGCGCAACGCCAACCAGCTCGAACAGGCAGTTCGCCAGCGGCAGATCCTTCAAACCCAGATCGCCAACAACCAAGGCGCGATCGCCCGCGCCAACGACGCAATTACCGAACTGCAACTGCGCCAGACCGATCTCTATCAACGCCGCCGGGCCGTCGACCGCGAGCAGCTTTGCGGCATCGAGAATCAGCTCGCCCTGATCGGAGATACGGCCGACCATCCGTTCACGCCGTTGCTCGCGGGCGAACAGGCATGCCAGACCGTGACGCCAGCCTTCACGCGCAACCAATACGTTGCCCAGATGTGCGGCCCGGATGGTCAGTCGGGTCTCAGGGCCCAGCTCCTGAACTCGCAGACACAAGCGAAAGCATTCCTGATGAAGTGCGTTATCGGCAGCGCCGACTTCGCCGATGTCGAGCCGCTGATCGCCGACCAGCAGATGATCACATCGAACATCTCGCTGCCGCAGGAACTTGCGAACGTCGATTGCGGGTCTTTTTCCCAGACGGAAACGGACTTCGCCAAGAAACTCTACGAAGCTGAGCGGGACCTCTATGCGAGGAGAAAGGCGGACCTTGAGGAGGCGCGTGACCAGGTCGACGGCCAGTTGTCGGAAGTGATCGCTTGGTTCGTCGCGTTCAACGGCACCACACAGGCCGCGCAGGTCATCCTGACTTCGGTGCAAGGTGCATACTCGATCGGCGCTGCGGTGCCCGAGATCATCACCTGCGCCTGCGGCTTGGGCAGTGGTGTCGCGACTGTGGTGGACGTCGCCAAACCGATCAGGGCGGCCTTGGAAGCGGCCCAATCCATCCTGTCGACGATCATCAGCACCGGCCAGATCACTCAGGCGAATATAAATGAAATCAACGCGCTGAAGCAGCGCCTCACGCAGCTCCGCCAGGCGATCGCGCAACTCGATCTCGACAAGGCGCTCAAGGCAAGGGCGCTGGTCGACACCCATTTCCAATTGGCCGGCCGGCTGGCGCAAGGGGCACAGGACATCAAGGAATTGGCGCTGCAAGGCTCGATGGCGGCGGTCGATTGCCAGAGCCAAGATCTCAGCATCGACGAGCAAGTGGCGCGGCTCAAGTCCGACCACGAACGCATCCTCGCCGGACTCGATCTTCAGGCCCGCGAAAACGACATGCTCAGTTTCCAGGTCACCGACCAGCAACGCACGATCGACCGGCTGACCAACGAGATCGCCATCCTCAACCTCGAACTCGACAAGCTGTCCCTCTCGGAAGCTCAGCTCAACCAGGACAATGCGCGCGTGGCAGAACTGGTCGCGGCAACCAACGGCCGCATCGAGCGCGTGCGTGCTGCGCAGACGACCGTAACCGGCCTCGCCGAGGAATCGAATGCCTCGACCAACCTGATCAACGAACTGCGCGACCGGCAGAAGGACAAGATGCTGGCGCTGAGCGAAGCCGAGCTCGCCTTCGTCGAACAGCGCATCACACAGTCGCGCGGCAACACCGAGGAACTCGTCGCAGGCCTGAACCAGGCCAAGGACCTCGGTCTCAAAAGCCGCGCGCTGCAGGACAGCATCCTGAAGTTCCAGAGCAACGTTCAGGCCGAGGTGACAAAACAACAGGAGGACATGACGAAGCTCGTCACCCAGATTGACGATCCGGCGACGCGCAAGAATCTGTTCATCGCTACCCAGGAGACCGTCGCCGACCTGATGAAGGGCATCCCCGAATACCTGGTGACCAAGCGGCGCGTGCTCGAGACCGCCAACCGGCTGATGCACCTGATGCGCCGTCGCTTTGAAGTGGTGCAGGCCTTCACCGGCGAGGCGGCGACTGTGCCCGCGGTCTATGTGCGTAACGCAACCCAGCTCCAGGCGATGATCGACGACATCGTCGCCAAGCGCTTCTTCGACGAGCGACAGATCAATATCGATGTCGCCCAGATCGTTGTGCCCGCCAATTCCGGCTTCGCCCGCAAGCTCGCGCTTGACGAGAATGTCGAGTTCGAGGTTTCGCCCTTCGCGTCGACCGAGGCGCTGATGAAGGCAAACGGCTATTTCGCGCTGTGGGCGCCCAACAAATTCCGTGAACGCAAGAACCTGACCCTGATCGACGTCTTCGTCGGTACCGACTACCAGTGCACAGGGACGCAGTGGAACCGCTTCGCGTTGCAACACCGCGGCAGCGGCTTCGTCCTCAAGCCGCTGACCAAGGGGTCGAGCGAGGTCCGCGCCGACATTTCGGTCGGGCCGGAGCGGGTCGCTTTGCAGACCTTTTTCAACCAGGCCGACAGCGGCGACGAGATCACCCGGATCATCCGCTACTGGGTTCAGGATCGCTACCAGGCGCGCAAGTTCCCGCGGGCGCCCGGACCGTCGAACGACACGAGCCTGATCCTGCCCTATCTCGGCGCGCCGCTGATCGGTTCGTACCGATTGTCGCTCCAGCCGAGCGACTGCCCGTTCGATGGCGCTGTGTTCACCCTCTATTTCATCTTCGCGAGCGCGCCGTGAGAGCCGTCGTTGCCGCAGCAGCGCTTGCTCTGGCGCTTGGCGAGACGGGAGCAGTCGCGCGCGACCTGTTCGTCGACAATCTTGCCGGCTATACGATCGAATCGCGCGTTCTCGACGCTCCCAACTGCGAGGGGCCCGCCATTCTGGATGGCACGCTGAAGACCTTCGAGCAAGGCATCTGCGTCTTCCACCGCCCGGCCCGCAGTCCCGACGACAGCCGACGCGCGGCGAACCTGATGCGAGAGGCGCAGACACGCGGACTCCCGCCCGTTCACCAGCAGCTCGCCGGTCTGATTTCGGGCTTGGCCAACTGCGCCGAGGCGACGCGTCACCTCGACGCCTATCGCGCTTCGGGCAACCAGAGCCGGATGGAACAGACGCTGTTTTGTCGCGACCGGCGGCACAGCCAGGCTGACTTGAATGCGATTGAATGGAATCATGCGTTGTTCGAGTATGCCGAAAGGCTCGGTTCGAACCGAACGCTCGACCAGAGGCTGGCCGAGATGAGCGCTTGCGAGGCCGGCCCCTTGAGTGCCGATTTCGACGCCCAGTGCGGCCTGATCTCCAATCTGTCCGACACCGAGATCGATGCCTTCGCCGACGGGTCGGCGGGCAAGGTGATCGAGAGCTACTTCGCCAGCGTCGAGAGCCCGATCACGGCGATGTTTTCCCGAAAGCTTAAGCGCGCCGAGGGCCTGATGCAGAGTTCGCGCGCCGGCATCGACGACATCAAGGCCGGTGCCGACGCAGTGAACAAGGAGTATGCCGCGCTGAACCAGGTCTACGAGGCGGCGCGCGACACCAAGATGGGGCCGATCTACAGCGCCTACCGCGAGGCGATCCTCAGGGCGACCTCGATCCTTGACGAGTTCGACCGCTGGAAAGGCGGGCTGTTCATAACCTCGGAAAACATCAACCTGATGCCGAAGATCACGGAACGTTCGGGTGAGATCACCGGCGAGAAGACCCGCGTCGAAGGCCTCGCCTTCGAAGCCAAGGCGGGCGCGCTGGTCGCAGACATCAAGCGCATCATCAATGCTGACGCCGAGAACCGCGCCACTGTCGCCGCGCTCTGCCGGATCTACTTCTGCGAACTGACCAATCGCCGCGCGATGGCCGACGTCATCCGCACCTGCCGCCGGCCCGCGCTGGCCAACAATCCGCTGTGCGTCGGCCAAAACGGGCAGATCACCAGCGGAAACCTTACGGTCGACTTCCAGGGGCCGCACTCGATCTCGGTCAAGGAGTTGTGCCAGTCGGCTGGCCTCGATCCGTTGATGACCGAGGTCAACATGGATCCAGCCCGCGCAGCAAGCTGCCTGAGCGAATTGCGATGAAACAGGCGGCCGCCTTGCTCGCCCTGTTTCTCGCGGGCGCTTCGGTGGCCAGCGCCGAGCCGCAGCTTGCCGCTTTCGTGACCGACCAGAACAAGGACGTCTATGTCGCGCTTTTCGACGGCAAGGCGGTGGAACTCGCCGGCTGCGCCAGCCCAGGCCAGGCGAAGCGGCTGCTGCACCTGCCCGACACCGCCACCGTGTCGCAGACGACGCTCGCCAAGCTTCAAGCCGAAAGCGGCTTCGGGGCGCAGCCACGGCTGCCATGCCTTGGCACCGCATTCGATATTGACTGGCCGGCGACAACCGCGATCTGGGCCGATGTCGCGGCATCGGGCAATTATTATCTCCCCTCCCCCTCGGGCAGCGGCTATTTCGCCGTGCCTACCGCCTGCGCGGAGATCAAGGCGGCGCTCGCCATCCGCGAGCGACTGCAACTGCCGGGGGTGCTCCAGGGCTTCGTCGCGCCGCCAAGCGTGGGGACACCGTTCGTACTCGATTGCGGGCGCGGCGATCTCGGCGGCCCGTTGGACCTGGCACTGCCGAGCGCGGCCCGCTGGAGCCTGCACCGGTTTGAAACCTTCCTCAGCGCCGACAGCATCGGCGACACGGTCTATGTCGTGCGCTACACGCCGCCCGGCGAAGGGGTGCAGCCGTCCTATCTGCCCATTGTGCGCCTCGACGGCAGGGCGACGCGCGACATCATCGTCGATGCGGCTGCGGCGGAAGCGGTAGAGAAGAAATTACGGGCATTCTTCGGAATCGCCGAGGCCGAGGGCGTAACCCTACTCGGTGCCGACGCGGTCGCCGCGCTTCGTTCGGCGCCCTTCGTCGACCTGTGTCTGTCGAATTGCGAGGGCTATCAGCGCGAGCACGCGGCCTTCGCGCAACCGGGCATCGACCTCGGCCTGTCGCCGCTGCCAGCCGGCCCGTCCATCAGCTCGCTTGACTCCCTCGGCAATGCGCGGCTGGACTGGACCTTCGCGGACGGGCGAAGCCTGTCCTTCACGGGCTGCCCGCTTCTCACCTCGGCGCTCGGCCTGTCTGCCCCCGGCATTGGCGATTGGATGGGCGAGACCGATCGAGCGCTGACATCCGCTCCGGCGCCGGCTACCGGCTTCGACTGTCGCGGCTCGGCCAGCGATACGTGCATTCGCCGCATTAATGATGGTGGCACGCTGACGCTGACGCAATTCTCCGCCGAGGGCGATTGCGCCGGGCGGATCAATCTCAGGCTCGAACTGCCCGCAGCGGTCCAGGTGCCGCAGAGTCTGATCCTGAAAGGACTGCCGTTCAAGACGGTGCACATGGCGCCGGCCCCCGGCATCACCCGCACGCGGCTCGTCGGCACCGCCAACCGCGTGCCGGGCGGAACCTCGTCATGCATCCTGTCCGCGACGGGCGTCATCATCGTCGCGGATGGATTGCCGCGGCTCGAGCTCGAGCGGATCGATCTGGCACGGGCAGCCGATCAAACGACCGACGAGGTCGTCGCCGTGATCGCCCAGAACGGCACTGTCGCGCTCGACAATGTGACCATCGGTACCGTGGCGGATGGGTTGTCGCCGGTGGCGCGTGGCGTGTCTCTGTGCCTGGCCGATCTTTATGCGCGCGGCCTCAGGGTGGAAGCAGACATGCTGGCGATCCAAGGCGTAAGGGCACGGCTGCTGATCTCGGCCCAGACGCCCGCCCGCTCCAGCATTGTCCGCGCGCGCTTCGGCGCGGTGCTTACCTCCGACAGCCTGATGCGGGTGGAGTCTACCGACGTCTCCGCGGCCAATCCGCTGGTTCTGCGCGGGGCGATCGTGGCGGGCCGCTCGGTTGGCTTCGCACCCGCGGCCACTGGCCTTGCGGTCGGCTCTGCGATCCAGCTCGAGCGTGGTTCGTCGGCGAATTTCACCACCTCGACGGTATCCGGCTTCCGCTGTGCGGTCAGTTTCGCAGACAGCGGCTCAAGCGCCAGCTTCCTGCTGCCGGGCAACGACATCGCACGCGACAATACGAGCCGGGCTTGCGGGCCAGGCCGCTTCACCCTGGTCGAATAGAGCGGAAAGGAGAAACCAGATGAACCGCATCGCTGGCTCGCTGCTACTCCTGCTGACGCTGCTCCTGGCGATCGATGCCGGTCCGGCCCGCGCCGAGGAGCCGAAGGTCGTCCTGTTTGAGGACCCGACGCTGAACGCCAGCCGCTTGCACTATCCCCTGCTCATCACCGAGGGACGCGGCTACCGCATCCGCTGCAACGACCAGGCTGACGAAGAGGCGGTGATCCGTGGACTGGGCTTCGCCACCGTTCCGTCGCAAGTGCTGACGGCCGTCGACAATGCGGTCATCGCGGCCGACCCCGCCGCCAATCCGCTGTTGTGCCCGTCCGACGAGAACTACCCGATCAAGGTCTTTGCGCACGACGGCGGCAGTGGGCTCGTCTACTACCTTCAGTTCCCGACCGATTTCGGGTCAACATCCTTTTCCGATCAACTCTACATTCCCGGCTGCGCGGCCCTTGTCGCGGAACTCAGACTCAACCTCAGTCAGGCGATAAACGCCGATCCCACCCCATTCTTCGCCGGAAAGGTTCATACCATCGCATGCGTCGCCGGCGCGCCGCTTGTCGGCAGGCCGACGACCTTTGCCAGCTGGTGTATCAAGGATGACCTCGATCCGGCTCAGCAGACGACAGTCGAGGAATTGCTTGCCCTGACACCCGGCGGTGCCTCCGCGCTGGGCAATCCGGCGGCGTGCGCAAGCGCGCAGGATTTTCTCGCGTCTAGCACGACGCTCGACCTTGCCGGGCGACGGCTGACCAACCTTGAGCCGCTGGCGACACTCACCCATCTGACGAGCCTGACCTTGTCCGGCAATGAAATTGCCGACACGCGCGATCTCGAAAAGCTGACCGAGCTCACCTTCCTCGATCTGTCGCGAAACAGGATCGGCAACATCAACGTAGCGGCAGCAATGAAGAAGCTGACCGACGCCGACCTCAGTTCCAACCAGATCGCCGATCTGCGACCGCTCGCCTCGGCGCGGGCTTTGACGCGGCTGGTTCTGGCCAACAACAAGGTGACGGACGTGTCACCGCTGCGGTTTCTCCAAGAACTCACGGCGCTCGACCTGTCTAAGAACCGGATCGCAGATGCGCGCGCCTTGATGGGCCTGACGAAGCTTACCGCCCTTAACCTGCGAGCGAACCGCCTGGCCACTGTGCAGTCTGTCAGCGCTATCCTGCCATTCAATCCTTCGCTGGACGGCAATGCGGTCTGCATCAGTCGGCCCGAGCACCCAACCGCGGCCCCGGGCAAGATTTTCGAAGCCTGCATTACGGCAATCAAGGAGGCTGACGTGGTGCTGGCAAACATGCAGACCGGCAAATGCCTGGCTGTTGCCGAGGGGCGCCTCGACAACAACGCGCCGGCAGTACAGTTCGACTGCGACAGCGACCGGTGGCGCCGCTGGAAGCTGGTCGAGACGGACGACGGTTTTCAGTTGCAGAACGTGCGGACTGGAAAATGCCTGACGATTGCCGGCGGGGTCAGCACCGAAAACAATGTTCCGGCCCTCCAATTCAACTGCGACCGGGACGCTTCGAGACGCTGGAAGCTGACCGCGACCGGCGACGGCTTTCAGGCCGAAAACGTGCTGACGAAAAAATGCCTGACGATCGCCGGCGGGGTGAGCACCGACGACGACATCCCCGCCCTTCAGTTCAACTGCGACCGCGATCCGGCACGGTTCTGGAGCATACGGGCGGCCGACCCCGAGGTCGTACTGGTGAACAGGCAGACCGAAAAGTGCCTGTCGGTCGCGGAAGGAAGAACCGACAATAACGCGCCGACGGTGCAATTCGACTGCGACGGCAGTCAATGGCAGCGCTGGAGGCTGGTTGAAGCAGGCGACGGTTTCCGGGTGGCGAACGTGGAGACCGGCAAGTGCCTCACGATTGCCGGCGGGGTTAGCAACTTGAACAACATCCCGGCCCTCCAGTTCACCTGCGACCGCGATCCGTCTCGCTATTGGACCATCAAGCCGGCGGACGCGAGATAGCGTCGCTGGCGGCTCGCTTGATCCGCATCTGAGCCTCGAAAGGAGAAACCAGATGAACCGCATCGCCCGATCGCTGCTCCTTCTCCTCCCGGTCCTGCTCGTGACCGCCGCCGCCGGCCCGGCCCGCGCGGACGAACCGAAGGTTGTGTTGTTCGAGGATCCGGCCCTGGAGGCAAACCGGTTGCACTATCCGCTGCTTATCTCGGACGGGCGCGGCTACCGTATCCGCTGCAAGGACCAAGCGGACGAAGAAGCAGTGATCCGTGGACTTGGCTTCGCGACGGTTCCCTCGGAGGTGCTAACTGCCGTCGACAGCGCGATCGTCGCGGCTGATCCCGCCGCCAACCCGCTGCTGTGCCCATCGGGTGAGACATATCCGATCAAGGTGTTCGCGCACGATAATGGCAGCGGCCTCGTCTATTACCTGCAATTCCCCTCCGACTTCGGCGCGACGACGTTTTCTGACCGGCTCTACATTCCTGGCTGCTCGCTGCTGGTCACCGACTTGAAGCTCAACCTCGACCAGGCTCTGAACGCTGACCCGACGCCGTTCTTCGCCGGCAAGATCCACACCATCGCATGCCTCTCCGGCGCGCCGCCGGTCAACAAGCCAACGACCTTCGCCAACTGGTGCGTCAAGGGCGACCGCACGCCGGCAGAAACGGCGACCGTAATGGCGGTGCTCGATTCAACGCCCGGTGGGGTATCGGCGCTTGGCAATCCCGCCGCCTGCGACGCTGCACAGACCTTCCTGGAATCAATCACGACGCTAAATCTGAACGGCAAGGGCGTGCAGTCGCTCGATCCGATTGCGGTACTGACGAACCTCGCCAGCCTGTCGATTGCCGAGAACTCGATCGCCGACCTCGGGCCGCTAACCAAGCTCAAGGCGCTGACCTTCCTCGACATTTCCGGCAATCACATCAGCAACATCAACGCGCTGACGCCACTGACCGCGCTGACGCGAGCCGACCTCTCCGACAACGACATCACCGACATCCGCGCACTGTCAGCGCTGGCGTTACTCACGAACCTTACACTCGACAACAACAAGATCGGCAACCTTGAGCCGCTGCAATTCCTGCAGGCGCTCTCGACACTGTCCATCGGCAACAATGGCCTTGCAGGCGACATGCTCGAACCGCTCAGCGCGCTCGGCGGCCTGACCAGCCTCAACCTTGCCAACAACAAGATCGAGACCTTCGCCAATCTCGGAAGCTTTCCCTCGACGCTAGCCATCAATCTCAGCGGCAATCCAATCGTAGCGGACGGCGGGCAGAGCTTCGTTGACCTATGCGTGCTGCACCGCGACGCCGCGACCCCGCTTGGGCAGACCATTCGCGCCATGGTCGAATTGGAGGGCGGCGGAACATGTTCGGCGGTCGGCAACAAGCTGCTGGCGACCACGGCGCTCGACCTGTCGTCCAAGATCGTCAGCGACCTGCGTCCGCTCGCCACATTGCCGCAACTCACCTCGCTCAACCTCTCGAGCAATAACATCACCGACGTCGCGCCGCTCGCCGGCTTGACCAATCTCGGCATACTCAACCTGTCGAAGAATTCGATCGCCAATGTCCGACCGCTGGCGGCGCTGTCGGGCTTGATCAATCTCGATCTTTCCGACAATCCTGTACAGGCGACCGATTTCCTGTCGGCATGCCTGATGCGCAACCAGACCGACTTTCTGACGCCCGCGCAAGCCGCCGAAGTAAACGCGCTGCTGTCCATCTCAGGCAAGACTGTCTGCGGCAAAGCCTATGACGATCTCAGCTCACGCCAGTTCGCCGACGCGAAGAACCGTGGGTTGACCAGCGTCTCGCTGTTCCCGGTGATGGGCAATCTGACCTCCATCGACCTGTCCGACAACCAGCTGTCCGATGTCTCGCTGCTGTCGGCGATACCGGGACTGACAAAGCTTTGGATTCGCAACAACCAGATCACCTCCATCCAGGGAATATTGCAACTGCGCCGCCTCGAACAACTGAACGTCGACGGCAATCCAGTGTCGAACCTGATCGGCATCGGGGTACTCAACAAGCTGACCAAGCTCTATTTCTCGAACACGCACGTGCAATCAGTAACGCCGTTGGCGGACCTGCCGTTGCTCGACGATGCCGGCATGCGCAACCTACCGCTACAGTACGCCAGTTTCGCTGAATACTGCACCGTCTACCGCTTCGATTCGATCGCGCTCGGCGACGCGCGCGGTTTCATGGCGGCACTCGACAGCCGCATGCAGGCCGAGCATGTCGACAGCACCGATTGCAACGCAGCGCAGAACTGGGCGCAGTCACTGACCAGCCTGTCGCTGAACAAGAAGTCGATTATCGCCGTCAATCCTGTGGTCTATTTCCGGGCGCTGGGCGAACTCAACCTGTTCGACAACCTGATCACCGACGCCTCGCCGATCGCATCGCTTACGGAGCTTCAGAAACTGAACCTCGCCACCAATCGGCTGTCGGCGATTCCGCGCTTCGGCTCGAGCGGCCTCAAATACATCTACCTGAATGACAACCAGATCAGCAATGTCGGCAATCTATCGAACATGCAGGCGTTGACGGATGTCGATCTGCGCAACAATCGGGTCTTCGATGCGCTGCCGCTCGGCTCGCTTCCGGCGCTGTCGGTCGTCGATCTGAGGGGCAACCGGATTGAAAACTTCTCTCACGTCCATCCGGTGATCGGAAAATCCTATCTCGGTAACAATCCGATCTGCTCGTTCCCGCAGCCGCTCCTCCAGCAAGTCAGCGAAGCCTGCAAGCGCGAGCCGTTGCGCATCTTCGATGGAAACATTCACCTGCAAGACGCGATTGCCGTCCAGCCCTCGGTCATCTGTCCACGGCCGAACTGCTTACAACTCATCATCGTGAGCCCGCACATTCATCAGTAATGCCTGCATCCGAAGAGGTAGCCCCATGTTCGCAAAGACCTTTGCCATCCTCGCAGCCCTGACCGCCAGCGCCGCAGTGCTCGGTTCCCCGGCACACGCCGAAGACAAATCGGCGACGTCGATCGTCCAGTTACCTGCGGCCGGCGGCACCGTCATGCAGGAGGAAGGCAGCTTCACGCTGAACAACAACACCGGATCGGCGAACTTCACTTTGCCGCTACCCAACCTGCCGACGCGCGGCCAGTTCGGGCCGCAAATGAGTCTCACCTACAGCCAGTTCGCGGGTGACAGCGGCAACGGCCTCGGCATCGGCTGGCAGTTCAACACCCAGGCGATCGCCGTCAATGACGATCTCGGCACGGCCTTGCCCGGCACCAAACCCGGCGGCGACTTCTTCTCCCGCCTATCGTACATGGGCGCGCGGCTCGTCTTCGTCGGAAACCAGAACGGCGTCTGGGAGTACAAGCCGGAATACGCCGAGGATTTCGTTAAGATCCTCTACCACACTGGCACGTTCGACGTCGTTTCGCTCGACCTGACGGGTGGGCTGCACACCGATACCATCTCCTCAGGCTTCGAGGTGACAAACGCCGACGGAACGCGGCTGATCTTCAGCGGCGATCGCTCCGTGGCGGAGGGCAATTTCGACGTAGCCGCGCCCTACGTCACGAAATGGCCGCTGGTTCTGCAGCTCAACGCCAACCGCGAAGCCGTCCGCTATGAATACCAGCGTTTCGGTGGACGCAGCTATCTCACAAAGGCCAGCTTCGCCGGCGGCCAGAGCAGCTATCAGTTCGACCTGATCGAAACGCAATCCACGCTCGTCAGCCACACCAATGGCAGCAAACAGGAGAACGCCCGGCTCTACGGCAAGATGACGGCCAAGTTCAAGGACACCGTCTACGCCCAATGGTGCATGGGATATGTCGGCCGTGACACGAATGACACCTCCAAATTCGTCGTCCGGGCGCATCCGGACTGCCTCGCGAAGGCCCAGGCCGACCTGACACCGCTCATCGACACGCAGTCGGTCAACGTGCTCGACCAGCTGCGCGTGCTCTACCGATATGGCGATACCGGCGGCGAGGCGCTGGCGCAATCGACGCTGAAGTTCCCGGATATCCACTTCGGCTATTCGTCGTGGACGAGCGCCGAGCTGGCGTCGCGCTCCGTCGTATTCGAAGCCCCGAAGATGGCGTTCGCTGGCGACATCCCTCCGCAGAATTTCGAGTTGGCCGACCTCAATATGGATGCGCTGGTCGACATCGTGCAAAGCAAGGATGATGGCGCGACCGTGCATCTTGGCAGCGGCGACCTGAACAGCGCCTTCGGCGACACGACCCAGCTCGTCCTGTCGCGTCCGACCGAGGCTGGACTGATGCGCCAGATCGCGCCCCGGCTCACTGACAACCGCTTCGCTTTTGCCGACATCCTTGGTGACAGCTTCGTCGATATCGTCGAAATCGAAGATGGGTTGATGCACGTCTATGACGGCAGGGCCGACGGGACCTTCCCCTATCTCGGCCGGTCGATCCCGCTGCCCGGCGTCTCGCCGACGACATTCGCGGGCGGCAACGGCCGCTTCGCCGACGTCAATATGGACAGCCAGTCCGATATCGTCACGACGCGCCTCAACGCTGATGGGCGCACCGAATGGCGGATATTCCTCAATCTCACACGGCGCCAGGCCGATGGCGGTTACAGCGTCAATTTCGGCGCGCTGACCAAGGCGTTCCCATTCAACAGTCAGGACGGCCAGATACTCGGCCGCAACAATGTGCGGATGGTCGACATCAACGGCGACCGGCTGCCCGATCTCGTCGTCATCCGTCCAGCCGACCAGGGCTTCTGCCTCTACGAGAACGAGGGCAACATCTTCTCGACTGACCCGAATGCGCTGCTGTTCGGCGATGCCGCGATCAACGATCCGCTCTGCGGTCACGGCACCTTCTCAAAGATCGGGGGCATGCAGTCCGGCGATAGCCTCGCCACGATGTGGTACATCGACGCCAATGGCGACGGCATCATCGATTTCGCGTCGATGGGCGAGCGCACCGACCAGATGCGCATCTGGCTCGGCTTCGGCGATGGGACCTATCTGAAGGATCCGCTCAGCATCGCGCTCAATCTGCGCGTTCAACTCGGGACGTCGACGCAAACCTTCGCCTCGCGCGTCGCCGACATCGACGGCGACGGCCAGACCGAGATCATCGTATTCCAGAAGCCGTCCGGCGACGAGGTAAAGCCCGTCGTCGTCATCGACTTCAACCGCACCGCGACTATGCAACTCGTCAAGGCGAACCTGCTGACGGTCGTCGACTTCGATTCCGGCCGCCGGCACGACATTCGCTACGCGACCTCGATCGACGAGATGCTGCGCGACCGCGCCAACGGCCAGCCGACGCGCAACCTGCATTTCCCCGTTGTCGTCGCCAAGCAGCTCGTCACGTCGCAGGGCATACCAGGCCAGGTTCGCGCCCAGGTGCAGACGGACGAATATTTCTACCACAATCCCTTTTATGACGTGATCAATCGCCGCTTCATCGGCTTCTCGGAGGTCGAGAAGGTCGCTTACGGCGACGAGAACGCGGCCGGCCAGCGCGTCACGCAGCGTTCCAGCCTCGATCGCGAACAGTATTACACCTTCGCAGAAAGGGCGGCCGACCTGAACCTCGCCGGCAAACTGAAGATCCGCAAGACATACGAAGTAAAGCCGGAGGCGACGCTCGTCGCGAGCGCTGAGACAACCGAGACGCTCGATCCGTCAGCGGCAGCGCTGCACTCGCTGTCGACCGCTACACGCAGCCAGAAGCTGCCGACGACCGGCATGATGCTGAAATGCGAATCGTCGGTGTGGGAGGCATTTCCGCGTGGCGACGGTTCGTCCTATCTCAGGAAGGTCAAGGAGACGCTGACCGACTCCGCCGGCGAGGCCGAACAGCAGGATGCGGCCGATCCCGAATGCAAGGATCCGGTCAAGACCCAGACCTATGCCGGTTTTGACGAATTCAACATGCCTACGTCGGAGACGGTCGGGGTGCGCGACATTCCGGGACCGGAGCGCCTGACGGTTCCTGGCTTCAATCGTACAACCCAGACCGACTACACACAGTCGCGCGCCGATCTGGCGGCGCTCGGCATCGTCAACGCGGCGTCCGAGCAGCGTATTCTGGCCGGAACCCGGCTGCTCAGCCGCGAGAGTTTCACCTATCTGCCAAATTCCGGCGGTCGGATGGGGTCGCGAACGCTGGAAGTACTGTCGGGACTTGGCGCCCTGCCGCCCGCGCTCGAACAGTTCCGCAACGCCAGCCGAAAGCTGGTGAAGACTATGGGTTACGATGTCTTCGGTAACAGTATTTCGATCGCCGACGAACTCGGCATCACCGAGTCGGCGATCTACGACCCAACCGGTACCTTGACGCTCAGCTACACCAAGGCGTCGGGCGGTGCGGCCGAGCTCGATCAGATGACGAAAATGACCTATGACGGGCCGCGCCAGGGCACCATAGCGACGACGACAACGCCCTTGGGCATGGTCGTGACGAACAGCTACGACGCCCTCGGCCGCAAAACCCGGGAAACCGCCACGGACGGCGCCGAACGCTTCTACACTTACAAGATCGGCGAGCATGGGCTGCCGTCGCTAATCCTTACGGCGCGCCGCCGCTATGCGAGCGCTGCCGAGACACCGGAAGGCGAGAGCGAGTTCATCGCGGACCTCGCCGCCTATGACGCGCGCAGCGAAAAGGTCGCCGATCTGGAGAACGTCGCTGAGGGTGGAGTGCGGGTCAATAACTTCTCACTCTACAACCGCAATGCAAAGCAGATCTTCCGCTGGACGCCTTTTGTGGTGAAAAGCTTCGGCGGCGTTGACAATCTCAACCTGCAGAAGGTGTTCGATCTTGGCGATGTTCCGCGCCCCGATCACGAAATCGGCAATGCCTACACCTATGACCCAGCTGGCCGGATGGTCCGCGAAACCCATCCGTCGGGCAAGGTGTCCGCCATGACCTTCCAACCGTGGGGCACGCTGACGATCACGACCTACAACGACCAGTTCGACGGCACCGTTCAAAGCAGTGAATATTCGCTGAAGAACGAGAACGGCGTGACAGCATCCATCGCCAGCAATGGCGGCGGCACGATGCATATCTCCCGCTTCGTGCGCGATTCCTTCGGCTACCTGAGCGAAATCTGGCTGCCGGGCGAGACGACGCCGCGGCGGCTGATCTACAACTCCGTCGGCGACATCGAATTCCAGTCGATCCCGGGAATGGGCGACCGCTACGCCTTCTACGACGCGCGCGGTCGCCAATCGGTGATCGCGCGGGTCGGCAGCAATGGCGAAACGTCGGTCCAGACCTTCACCTACGACTTCCTCAACCGCAAGCTAACCGAGGTGAACGATGGCGTGGTTCACCTCGAATACCGCTATGACCGCGCCGTTCAAGTCGCCTCCGCGGCCGGGTTCGAAACGCCGATAGCGCTGCCCCTCGACAAGACGACCGAGGTGATCATTCACGATCCCAACGGGGCATTCGACGCCGTCCAGCGCTACGCCTACAATGCGAACGGCCGGATGGTTACCCATGAGGTGGAGATCGACGGCGCGAAATACGCCGATCATTTCCACCACACGCTGGATGGCCGCATAGATTCGTCCGAAGGTCCGCGCGGCTTGGCGTCGAAATTCGCGCTGGGGCCCGACAAGAACCTGCGGTCGGTGACAGTCACGCATCCCGATTTTTCAGGACCGGAGAAGATCATCGAGAATATCACCTACAATCCCGAATCACAGATCGAGCGGGTCGATTATCGTCTGGGCGCATTCACCCGGATGACCTACGATCCAGCCACCCTGTTCCTCACCCACATCGTTACGCAAGCCGGCGGCAAACCGCTGCAGGATTTGAGCATGACCTTCAACGCCAACGGCTCGATCACCCAGATCGTCGACGCGTTGGCGCAAGGCGCGGGCAGCGACGGACATGTCGACCGGTCGGGAACGTTCCACTACAATTTCAAGAACGAACTCGTGCGGATCGCTCGTTACGGCCAGCAGGCCGAATTCGGCTATTCGGCGGCGGGAACGTTTGCCCGCAACGACGAGCTCGAGCCCGGCGCGCGGATAGCGCCGTCCGCCGGCGCCGTGACCGGCCTCATCCCGGCCGGCAGCGCATCGAAGCCCTACTCCTTCGACGGATTCGCCCAACTTGCGAAATCGCCGACCTTGACCGGAACGGTGTTCGACATCAACGGACGCTTGATCCGCGCTCAGACTGCGACCAATGAAGTGCTCTACGGCTACGATCAGACGGGGCGTCGCCTCTACAAGAAGGTCATCCCGACCGACGGATCGGGTCCGGAGCAGCTTTACCTCTACCCGGTCGACACGTTCGAGATCGGTCCGAAAGGCGAGGAGAGCTATGTCAACATCGCCTCCAGCAAGCTCGTTCGTCTGGAACACGGCACCGGCAAATGGTTCTACTATCTAAAGGATCATCTCGAGAGCAGCGACTATGTCATCTCCTCCGACGGCGTTCCCGTCGAGCAGATGCTCTACCGGGCGTACGGCACCGAACATGGGCCGGAGACGCTGGCCCCTGCCTGGGCCCAACACCTGACGGATGTCGCCGCGGAGCTGCCGCGTGAGAAGACCCACCATCGTTTCACCGGCAAATATCTCGATGACGATACCGGGCTCTACTACTATGGCGCCCGCTACTACGATCCGGCATTGGGGCGGTTCATTTCGCCCGATCCGCTTTACGTCGGCGATCCGGAGAAGTGTACCGGCAATTCGACGTCCTGCAATCTCTTCGCCTACGCCAACAACAATCCGATGGCCTTCCTCGACCCGACCGGCCTGAAGGAGATCGTTGCCGGCGACGCGGCCTACCGACGGCAGGTCGAAGAGGACATCCAGCGAATTGATCCGACCGCACGGGTCGACAGTAAGAGTGGCGAGGTATCGCAAAATTGGCTGCATGGCGCCTGGCTGGACGTGAAGAACTTCTTTGTCGGATCCAACTCCTTCGACAGCGGCCGCGAGTTGATGCGCCGGGTCATCGCCGACCCACAAACCACGACGATCCAGAACGAGCCGGGCGTCACCGCGGCCCGCAACAAGGATCCGTTGGTGAACCCGGAATCGACAAAGGGCGACGTGATCATCGGCTATGACCCGGCTGCGTCGCGCACACGCACGTCTGTCGAGTTCGACAAGTCCTCGGGCACGACTGCGTCCAATCCGGCGGATCCTGGCATCGTGCTCGGTCACGAGCAAATCCACGCCACGCACCGCATGGCCGGCCAGCATTCGGGGTTCAAGGATGCGCCCTACGTAGGTCTCGATGGCAAGTCATATGCTTTCCGCAACGAGGAAGCACGTACCATCGGTGTCGGCGGCACACGCCGACCCGACGACATAACGGAGAACCAGTTGCGCGATATGCTCGGCATCAAGCCGCGCGTCCATTGGTGACCGAGACAGCGACCAAGGAGGAGACTTTGACATGCGACTCCCGAAGCTTACGTCGATCCTCGCCGGTTCCGTGCTCATGTTTGCGGCAACGGCAGCGGCGCAATCCATGAGCAAGCAACTCAAGGAACCGCAGGCCGTGCCGCTCGATTTCCTGACATGGATCCAGCGCGATCCGGCTTGGCTGCAGCAACAGATGGCTACGCTCGGCGCCGCCGGCGGGGTGAAAATCGGCAATGACATGCTCGAAACAATAGACGTGGAGGCGTTGAAGGCGGTTAACCGCATCCGCAGCTTCGCCTACCTGGCGGCGAAGGGATTGAATCCGCCCTATTTCGACCTGTCTGTCGCCGGCGCGGATAAGACCGTCCGATGCATCACCTCAAATCCCAGGAGCATCGCGCCCGACATCGGGCCGATGGACTTTGCGAGGACGTCATTTCCGGCGGAGGCCGCCGACCAAACCGAACTGAAATCCTGCACGGTCACAGGCAAGGGTGTAGACTATGCCGGCCTTGAACGGGCCGCCTTTCGAGACCGCTACTTCAACGCGTCAGGTACATTGAAGCCGGAATTCCGCGACCTCGGCGACGATCCAGCTTTCAAAGCCAAGGCGATTGACGAGGGCTTCTTCCTGACGACAGAGGACTATAGCGGCCTGTTGCAGCTGGACTTGCGGTAAGCAGCTACGAGTAGCAGCAACAGCCGCGAGCGTCTGGGCTGGCCCAGACGCTCGCGTCCTGCTGCCTTGAGTCAGGCTTCGCTGGCTCGGCAACCTGCGCACTCTACCGTCTAACAGATCACCAATATGGCGAGCTGGAGGTGCCGCCGGGGCATCGCGACTTAACGCGAATGATCGCAAGATAGCGCTTAAGACCAGCCACACTCGACGATGAGCAGCATGTTGGCTTGGCGCGCCCCAAGCTGTCCATCGGCCCGCTGTGGTCACTTCCGCGTGGAATATTCCTCCGGGAGTGGTAGAAGACCAAGGTTCGGCATGCGGTAGTCAGGCTCCTTCTCCGCGACAATGGCCAGCACCTCGTGCAATTTGTCGACCAGCCCACAAAGTTGCCAAAACAAGGGGCCGCTTGCTTTCAGGTTGCGTTGCGCAGAAAGCACCGCGTCGCGGAGGCCTAGTGCCTCCCTTATGATCTCCTCAGCGTCCCGAGCAAACAGTCTGTCATACCGGCCTTTTCGTCTGCCCATGCGTATCTCCTTGGCTATAAGCACCCGCCCAACACGCCGTCAAAATAGGAACATATTCAGCATATTATACTTGACGTACCCAAACAAACGGAATAGGTTGATTCCATAAGGAGTTACCCCAATGTCCGTCCTGTCCGACCGCCACTTTCACGATGAAGCCGCAGCCTACAAGTTTGTGGAAGCCAGGATTTGGCCGAACGGTCCCGTTTGCCCGCATTGCGGCGGCGTGGAGCGCATTTCCAAGATGGAAGGCAAGAGCACCCGGATTGGCACCTACAAGTGCTACCAGTGCCGCAAGCCCTTTACCGTCAAGATCGGCACCATCTTTGAAGCCAGCCACGTGAAGCTGAACCATTGGCTACAAGCGATCTTTCTTATCGCGTCGTCAAAGAAGGGCATTTCGAGCAACCAGCTTCATCGCACCCTTGGCGTGACCCTGAAAACCGCTTGGTTCATCTCGCATCGCATCCGTGAGGCCATGCGCGACGGCAAGCTTGGCCCGCTTGGCGGCAATGGTCAGATTGTCGAGGTCGATGAAACCTACTTCGGTTCGCGGGCTGAGAAGCGCACCACCCGCACCAGCGGCCAAGCCTTCATCAAGAAAGGCCGTAGTGGCCCGTCGAACAAGCGCGCCGTGCTTGGTCTTATCGAGCGCAACGGCTCGGTTCGCACCTTCCATGTCGCTTCCGCAACCAAGGAAAACGTTGCGGTCCTAGTCACCGAAAACATCACCGTTGAAAGCATGTTGTTCACCGACGAAAGCCGCCTCTATCCGGTTGTCGGCGCGACCTTCCTCGACCATATGACTGTCAAGCATTCGGCTGGCGAATACGTTCGTGGCGGCGTCCACACCAACACCATCGAAAGCTATTTCAGCATCTTCAAGCGCGGTATGCGCGGCACCTATCAGCATTGCGCTGAGAAGCACCTTCACCGCTATCTTGCTGAATTTGACTTCCGCCATAATTCGCGCGTAGCCCTTGGCGTGAACGATGAAGCGCGGGCCGGTCGCATCCTTGATGGTGTCGTCGGCAAGCGCCTGACTTATGAAACAACTAGTGCAAGGTGAGGCCCCCTATGGCGTCTGGCGACCGTCCAAGTACCGCCCGAAAGCCGCCCGGAAAAAAGGCGACAAAGCTTAGTCAGAAAGAGCAATCCGAGCGGTTCAAGGAAACCGCTCGGGAGCTGGAGGTTGATGAAACCGGGGGCGCATTCAACCGCACTATTGAGCAAGTTCTCCGTAAGCCCGCGTCAAAAACTCAGCGCTGAAATCGATCATCGGCCCAATTTCTGATTTGTCATATTTGAGATATCCGAACCGATTCCCCACAGGGTCTATTGCCTCTAAGGGCTTGCGCCGTGGCTTGTTGTAAAAGCCTCCGCGCATCTGTCGATTGCCTTCAAATGCCAAGACATCGGCGCACTGGAGAGGCGGATATCTCATCTTGGAACCGAACGCGAAGGTAGCCGATCGATCCGGATATTTTTCTTCAAGCCAGCCAAAAGTCTTAAGGGCTATGCTGCCAAAATCGTTGTTCTCATGAACGAATGCGATGTTCTTTTCACCCCTTGCGGCGAGTAGATCCCATGCCGCGCGGATCGCCCATGAAAGACATATCGAATAGTGGCCTTCCGCAATCCAGGCCGGCGGTATTGCTAGCTGATGGCGATCCTTTAGCTGCTTGGTAAACTCTCCCGAAGCGACAGCGGCGAAATGCCCCTCGATGAAATTATCCCGGATTACCGGCAGGATACGATTGACGACATAATCGTCGCGATGATCCTTGGACCATCCCTTAAATTCCCCATTGAAATTGTGGCAATCGGCCGAGTGGTGGATGCGAACTGGAGCTTTTGCTTTCAGCCATTCCAACGTCCAATTGGTCCATACTTCCTTCGTAGCCCACACAGCCGAGACGGAGGTTATTTCTGAATCATGGTGGATTCCCGATTCATCCAAATAAACCTCGATCACTACAATCACACCTTCCCGATGGGCAAGGAAGGTGTCGCTCATCTCAGCGACAATCGCGCCGGACACCTCTGCCGAATCATGGTGCATCATAGCACCTCTCGGCTAGGTTGGGTACGCAAAGTATAATATGCTGAACATATTCCTCGTCGAGTCAATTCGCTCTTGACATTTTTGTTCCCGTTTTGTTCAATTGAACAGAAACGATTGGAGGCATCGCCATGGACCACATCGTGACGCTGGACAGCCGCCAGGAGGCGGCCCTTCAGGCCATCGCCGACAAGTTCATTGCATTGCACAAGGGCGATGCGGTGAAGGCATTGAAGGAGATGATCGTGCTGAATGGACACTTGCATGAACGGCTTGATGAACTCTCGGCTCCGCGTCGGGCAAACATTAGGAGGAACGACAATGGGCATTATTCGCCTCGACGCTGAAGCCAAAGCTGAACTCCATTCTGAAGCGGTCAAGCTCATCGCCCGATACGAAAGCCCCCTTGAGACTGTAAAGGCGCTCATGGCGTATAACTGCGAGCTTGAGACTCAAATTCTGGCCCTCGCTCACCGGCACCCAGGATTGGTAGCGCTGGGTTACGACGACACGCCGCCAATCTTGGGATGAGCCATGGAATCGGAACGGCCGCCATGTCGCACGACGGGTATGGTGATGACGGCGAGTGACTCAGGATATTCGAGCCCGGAGGATTCGCGACAAATATGCCAACCCGGGCCAGCCGGTGACGACAGCTCGCTTGTTTGCGGCATGACGGGGTCAAGTTGACCATGCAGGATCTTATCAGCTTTTTGGAAGCCAACTCCGCGCTGATGCTGGCCAACCCGGCCGCCTTTGCCAGTTTTGCGGTTCTTTTAGGAGGAGGCGGATTTGCGGTCGGCCGCTATTTGTTGACCGAGCGTCTCGCCAATCTGGAAAGCCGCATTGCCAAGCGTGACGAGGAAATCGCTGAGTTAAAAACCGGGAAAGTACAAGATGACGAGCCGTCGATGGTGCCCATAGTCGGCACCGCTGCAATAGGCTCACTCAGTCGAAGCGACCCTGTAGCTCTGGCCATCGGACGAGCCCAATGCATCCGGCCCGGCAACAGCAAATGAAGGACGACGTACCGAAGGCCAGTTGTCCTCTGCAAAAAGGACGGAAAATGATTGTTTACTGCCTTCGACCCACGATAACTGCACCCTTGGCCAATCACGGTCCAGTTGGGCAGCAGAGCGAAGGCCGGATGCCATGCACCGGGTGACACCAATGACACGCCAGTCTGTTACTGAAGATCTCGAACACGCAGCTCAGCGCATAGGCGACATCTCCCGCGCGGATTTGCAGATCCTCCTGCGTCGCGCTGCTTTGATGCTTCGAAACGTCGGTGGTGTGCCGCTGGAGCCCGCGACCGCAGATGCACTCGATTCCGTAGCAGCCGAGATGAAAATCGGCAGGCCAGACCTTATTCAGATCATTTTGCGAGAATGGCTGGAAACCAATGCCTATTTGCCGGTTCGGACGATCGATGAGGAAAGCGAGACGGACGGGAGCGCGTAACTACCCTCAGCTAGGCTGCGGAACTCATAAAAGCGAAGCGACGGTCTGATGACCGCCAAGGTCATGCTCGACAAGAATGCGCCACTGGCACTTTCATCGGTATAAACGGGCTTTGGCGCCAACGGCCCGGTGGAGAAACTCTACAAACGGTTCAATATGCCGCAAAGCCGGTACCACATATCGACCGGCAGTCTGTATGCCCATTTCAGGAACACCGGCTCGATGATTCCCAGCACGCTCGAAGCACAACGCGAGCCTGCATCGCAGCACACACCCCCGACGACTTCAGGCCATGGCTGCGGCCCCCGTCGGCTATCTGGTGGACGAAACCCTATGGCATTCTGGTCCGACGGAACGCCATTGGGCGGCCTCAAGCACTGTCGCCCCAGTTCCCCAACAACTAACGGCACCGGCATGGCATTGAAGGAGAAGACGGTTCGGTAGGCGCCGCCTTGTCCGGTCGTTCCGGCTATCAGCCCTGCCTTGGGTGGGGCGAGGCTGGCTTCTCTGCGGCGGCACGCGAAAGCGTCCGGGGAAGGCCTCGGCTCATTTGGTTTTGGTTTCTCCGTTTTTGAGGATTTGAGGAACGGTTCAGCTTGAGGACTGCGGCATGTAACCTGCGGCAATTCTCATGGACATTTGGATCGGCTATGTGTATCTATACACAACATGAAGAGCGCCGATGTCATTCACAGGCTGTTGGCGGATGGCTGGTACGAAGTGGCTCGAAAAGGAAGTCAGGCCCAGTTCAAGCACAATGCCAAGCCGGGCCGAGTAACAGTACCGCACCCCAAGCGCGACATCCCGATCGGCACTCTCAAGAGCATCGAAAAACAATCCGGTGTGAAGCTGAGGTAGAGAAATGCGCAATTACATCGGACTGATCCACAAGGAACCGGACAGCGACTTCGGCGTCTCCTTTCCTGATTTTCCGGGGCTGGTCACAGCCGGCTTCAGCCTGGACGACGCCCGCGCCATGGCCGAGGAAGCACTGGCCTTTCATGTCGAGGGCTTGGTCGAGGACGGCGAGGCCATTCCCGAACCGTCGTCCCTCGAGGACGTGATGTCGGACAAGGACAATCTGAGCGGAGTCGCCATTCTAGTTCCCTTGAAGGCCGAAGCGGCGAAGGTCGTGCGTGTCAATGTCACCATTCCCGAAGATGTCCTCGACCAGATCGACCAATATGCGGTGCGCCACGGCTACAGCCGATCGGGATTTCTGACCGCTGCGGCAAAAAAGGTGATGCAGATCGAGGCAGCGTAACGCTTCGAAAGTCGACTTGGGATGAGGCTCTGTGGTCTTGTTCGGTTACGTTTCTTTCCAAACCGGAGTTGTCAGACAAAAACAACCATGTCTCATTTCGTGAGGCACGGTGCCTATGTTCCGCCGCAAATGCCACCGTACTTGGCAAAATCGGCCTGCGTATTAGTTCATAGGCTTCAAGGGAGTTCCAGACGATGACCATGTCCAAAGCGATTGCCGCCATGCTCGTAACCGCCGCGCTGGCGGGCTGCGCGCAGACCGAAGCACAGCAGAGAACCAGCACCGGTGCGCTGCTCGGCGCCGGCGCCGGCGCGCTTGCCGGCCAGGCGATCGGCGGCAACACCAAGAGCACGGTCATCGGTGCCGGAGCCGGCGCCTTGCTGGGCGCCGTCGTCGGCAACGCCACCACCCCGCAACCCCGCAGCGAACAGCTTTGCCGCTATCAGGACCGCACGAGCGGCCGCATCTACACCGCCCCCTGCGACGACCGGTACTACAACGGCGATTATTGACCGTTAACGCTTCTCCACGTCACTATTACGGGACAACGCCCCAACATGGGGGTGAGGGCAGTGCAGTTCTGAAATGCTCGCACCGCCCTCACCTGCCTGTCGGCAAATCTCTCTCTGGTCGAGGCTGTCGATCGGCGCCTCGTCGAGCACGGCGAGCGCCATGTTGGCGATGTCGAGCGGGGTGATGGCCATGGCTCAGGCCTCCGGCTGTGTGGTTGGTCGGGGAAAACGGGGCATGGTGCCTCCACGGCAAAAAGCCGCTTCAAGGCGGCTGCGGATTTCTTGTGATTTTTGGCCTGGGCGGAACGTTGCACGTCTCGTGCATGCGCCGTCACGACGCCAACCGCCCGTCAGGAAATGGCGCGGCAGACGCTTCGTAAGCCGTCTTTTTCCCATTCGAGCAAGGAAGACGGCAATGTTTGGGCTATTGCAGTTTCACAACACCGCCGCGCAACGCGGCGATGTCTTGCCTGGATAGGGTCAGCCGATGCGTGCGCTGGTCGAGATCCCTGTTTGGGCTGACTTGGCAAAGGCGGTTGGTTTCATCTTTCCGGCACCTCCCGCCATAGCCAAGCCCTTGTCCAGGGCATCCCGAAGGCTTGGCGTGTAGTAGGCGGTGTCTTCCAGACCGCTGAAGAAGTTTACGCGATGAACCTCCCCTTTCTTGCTCATGACGATGCCCGCTTTTCGGAGCACTTCCTGAACTGTTTTGTACTTCATATTCATAGTTACCTCCCTTGCCGAGGCAGGCAGCATCGTCCTTTCCTGTAACTGTTTGGTGCCGTCGATTGGCCAAAGGGCAACATGAATGTCGTAGCGAACGCCAAAATTCACATCACTCCGGCGCAGCGCAGCGGGTGAACTTGGGATTCGCCACAGTAGCCGACCTGGCGTCCCGAAAGGGCGCGGCGTCCGACGATCGCCCCTCGCCCGATCATGCCCGGTGGTCTTCAGCGCGATGAACGCCATGTGCTTGAGGCTCGACACGTGCGGTCTCATTTTGCCGCCAGTGCCAGTTCGGCATCGGTGGCGAATTCGCCGAGCCCAACGATTGGGACGCGCGGTTCAGCGAAGTGCTGGTGGCGGCGCTCGCCATCAAGATGGCGCATCCCTTGACCCACAAGGCCCGCATGATTGACGTCGCCCGCAGCCCCAATAACAGGGGGCTGGTGCAGCTCGAACCCGTCTGGCGGCTGGTCATGGGCCGGGCTTGACCGCCTCGAGCGCCGGGCTCCGCCCAAAGCGCTGCACGACGAAACGGCCCATCTTCTGGCCGGGCACTTCGATCAGCGTGTAGGTGATCCAGGACAGCAGGCAGACCACCGGCAAGACGACGGCAACAACAATCGCAAAGCGCACCGGCGCCGACAATTCGTTGCCGAACTGGGTGATGACCAGAGCCGCCACCGGCTGGAGAACCAGCAGATGGATCAGATAGATGCTGAAGGAAAGCTCACCCATCAAATGAAAGAACCTGTTGGCGAGCGTCATGGCGATCTTTCTGGCCACGATGCCCATCATTCCCGGCAGCATCCGGTAGAGAACCAGGGCAAAGAAACCCACGACGAGCGCTTCGCGCATCAAAAACTTGCCAAGCCCGTAGCCGCCGCCGAAGGGCAGCGCGGCCAGAGCCATGGCCAATGCCAGATGCACGAAAGGCCGCTTGTGCCTTTGATGGACGACGCCCGCCAGCAGCATCCCGCACAGGAAAATCTGCATCTTCAGCGGCAGGAACGACGGCATCGGAAAATGCACCCATAATTGTCCCATCAAGAACACGATCGCGCTGCCGATCGCGGCGACAAGGATGGCGCTCCATATCCAGTCAAGCCTGCGCACCAGCAGCATGACCGCCGGGAATAGTGCGTAGAACTGCATCTCCAGCCCCAGGCTCCAGTCCGGCAGCGGTGTGCGATAGGCGAAATTCGGCACCAGGCCGAACAGGAACAGCAGATGGGCGCCGATATTCTTCAGGCCGCTGTCGAGATAACGCTCGGGCGCCTGCGGCGACCGCAGCAGGAACTCGTCGATGACCATCCTGGATTGGTAGAGATAAGGGCCAAGCGCCAGGGCAGCGAACAGCATGACGTAGAACAGCGGCGCTAT
Source organism: Mesorhizobium sp. M1428 (assembly GCF_040317515.1). Classification (NCBI taxonomy): domain Bacteria; kingdom Pseudomonadati; phylum Pseudomonadota; class Alphaproteobacteria; order Hyphomicrobiales; family Phyllobacteriaceae; genus Mesorhizobium; species Mesorhizobium sp. M1428. The sequence goes on along the minus strand of NZ_JAMYKT010000019.1, from coordinate 52,861 downwards.
CCTGAAATAGCGGCGGGTCCAGAATTTCAGCCAGGTTTCCGGCCTTTGCCAGGGCTCCTTGTCCTGGCGCAGCTGGTAATGGAACACCATTAGGAAGCCGGACAGCATGATGAACAGATCGACGCCGAGATCCGGTTCGCCGAGGATGGGAATCTGCCAGCCGGTCAACAGCAGGCAGTGCCCGATCAGCACCCAGATCGCGGCGAGCGCCCGAAGCCCGTCAAGGCACTCGATGCGCGATGCTTCCGTCATGCCGAACTTTTCGATGGCCATGTTGCAATGCAGCATGGCGGCTGACGGAGGAATGTCAACCGTGCGGAGGGAACACGATTTGCGCTTGGTTGTTACGGAAAACATGCAAGCCCATGATTTGCGTGTGGGGTTGGCTGCCATCATCTAACATTGGCGATTAGGCTCGGTTACAGAACGAGTTAATCCGAGCTGCTCTTGAACGACGTGCCGCGCCTAAGCATCGATCGGACGTGAGCTGGATGCTGGATGCCAATTGCCCTGCTGGAAGGCAATCGTCCCGGTCAGCATTTGATCCGCATCAATGATCAATTCCCTGTCTGCTTTCAGCGGGTAGCTGGAGCGGCAGGAAAGCAGCAGAACCTTGTCGATGGCGAGGGCCACGGAACAGGCCGCCTCGTACTCGCCATGTGGTTGATCGCCCCTGTGCTTGTGGCCGGTGGCCTTGTCCTCGGCTTTGGCCTTCTGGCAGAAGAAGTTATTGAGGTAGACACGAGCGGTTTCGATCGGGCCGTGCTCATGGCGTTTCGCAACGCCGATGATCCAACCAACCCTATTGGTCCGCCTTGGCTGGAGGAAATGGGACGGCGCGACGTTACGTCTCTCGGCAGCTTTGCGTTCCTCGTGTCGGTCACCGCAGTGGGCTATCTAGTGATTACGGGAAAGCGGAGTTACGCCGTGCTGGTCGCGGCCGCCGTGGCTGGCGGAGAGGCCATCAGCACGCTACTGAAGATCGCCTTCGATCGCCCGAGGCCCGATGTCATACACACGACAAGGGTCTTTACAGCGAGCTTTCCGAGCGGGCACGCCATGCTTTCCGCCGTCAGTTTCCTGACCCTTGGAGCGTTGCTGGCCACAAGGCGAACCCCGATCCCCGCGTCAAAGCGTATTTCGTTTCGCTTGCGGTGTTTCTGACGGTTATGGTCGGATTGAGCCGGGTCTATCTCGGCGTCCACTACCCCACCGACGTTCTTGCAGGTTGGTGTGTCGGCTCCGCTTGGGCCATTCTGTGCTGGTCTGCGGTCCGGCGCATTGAACAGGGCCGAGGCTGATAATCCGTCGCTATGCTGGCTTGTGCCGCCGCATTATGCCCCATTCGTGCCAGATCAGCACCATGACGACCGCATCGAAGACGGTCAGTACGAGCAGGCCCGGTGAATGGGTGTAGGAATAGCGGTAGACTTGGTAGACCATGAATGCGCCGAGCGCGACGAGGGAGGCCGGATACGCCCACAGCTTGCCTCGCAAAAGGCCTATAACCAAGAGCAGCTTTATCAGGCCGTGGCTGAGCAGGTAGAAGGCGTAGAACTCCTTGCTGGCGATCGAAAAATGGCTTGCCATCTGCGACAGATAGCCAGCTATGAAATCGTTCGGATCTTCGATCAACTCCTCTTGGGTGAAAGCATTGACCCACGAGGCAATGGTGTCTGTGGTAGCGAGATAAAGCAGGACACCGCCAAGGCATTCGATCAGGGCGTGCGCACCCTTGAGCCAGACGCTGACTTCAAAAATCTGATGAATCCGGCGTTCGTCGACTGCTTTCACAATTCACCTCGCGATCGACAATAACGGAAGCAACAAAGAATGGATGCAAGTCTCACTCACTGGATCAACGCTGCAGCTGGGCTTCACCCGGTTCTGGATAAAGCAATGACTGGCGCCTCACAAATCGGCGTTCCGCTCATGGTGTTGGCTGTGGTTGTGCAATGGTGGGCGAAGGCCGACCGCTACCATGTTCGTCACGCGGCCTTGTCGGCCGGTCTGGCGTTCTTGCTCGGTCTAGCGATCAACCAGTTCATTCTTCTGTTCGTGCACCGGATACGGCCCTACGATGCCGGCGTGACGCACCTGTTAATTGCGCCGAGCACAGATTGGTCATTCCCCTCCGATCACGGGACTGCGAGCGTTGCAATCGTTGCGGCCTTTGCGATGCAAGCTCTGCCTCGGCGGGCGCTGGCATTCATGATCATGGCATTCCTGATTTGCTGGTCGAGAATTTATATCGGCACCCACTATGTCACCGACGTGATCGGGGGCGCCATCACGGGCGTCTTAGGTGCCGTTGTGGTGCGATTGGCTTACCGCGAGAACTCCCGGCTGGACAATCTGGTGACAAGAATTCTCTAGCTCCTTATGTGCCAACAATGGTGAGAATGATGACCGGCGTCGTGGTGCCGCGGCCTCGCAGCCGCCGCAGCACCTCGATGCCGTCGAGATGCGGCAACGCCAGGTCGAGGATCACCAAGGCGTAGTCCTGGCTTGCTAGGGCGGCATCGGCATCATCGCCGCGAAAGACGCAATCGATCACGTAATTGTCGCGCCGCAGCAGGCGCGCCAGCCATGTCGACAATTCGCGATTGTCTTCCGCAAGTAAGATACGCATTTAATCCGTCTCAGCGCACGATAGCCACATCGCGAAAGAGTGCTTACATCATGGTCCGGCAAAAATGCTTTGGCCAATGTTGGGAGATGGGTTTTCCGCGGACCGCCGTCCCGCTTAGTGCCCTTCCCGGTAAATGACCATTCGATGTCGTAAATTCCGCTCTGCATTGCGCGATGTGCCAAAAATTTAGTCGGTGCTCTTATGTCCAGCTGATAGCGGTTAGCGTGGGCGAATGACAGCAGACTTATGCATTGATCAATAGAGCGTGAAAAACGTGAGCAGAAAGCCGCTGGCCCTGAAATACTCGATCGTCTCGATCGCGGGGAAGATGGCGAGGAAATAAAGCCCGTCATAAAATGTCCGCCTCAGCGCACCTGTTGAAAACTGCCGCTCGGGCTGGTCGGCAAACAGCAGCGGGTTCGGCCAGAAGCGCGGCGTCCGCTCTGCATACGCCGTGTAGGCGGGGCCGAACTTTCCGAGCAGGAATTCGGCCTCCTTGCGCGCCGTCACCCGGAAAACGATGAAACTGGCTAGGCCCAATGCCAAGGCTGCGACGATGGATCCATACATCAACCCGATGCCCACCGCGCCGATCGTCGAGAAGAAATACAGCGGGTTCTGCGTCATGGAAAACGGCCCCGCGGAAATCAACTCTTCGTTCTTTTTGCCGCCGACATAGAGAATGCTCCACAGACGGCCACCGACGCAGACGAGGATGAGTACGCAGCCGAGCAGTTCGATGAACTCGTGCTCGCTCGACCCTTCGCGCAGGAACGGCTTGGCAAACAACAGCAGCGCTATGGCCAGGACTGCCACCACCTGGACAACGATCAGACGCTTGTGCTGGTCGAATGCCTTCGGTGACGGCTTGAGAGAGGCGTAGGTCATTGGTTTCCCCCAGCTCTGGCAAGTCTATGGATGGGCCGAAATGTCGTTGCGCGTAACCAACTACCCTTTCCGCCGGCTGATGGCGAGGCAATCAACAGGGTTTCCTCTTATTCTTACAAAATTGTAAGCCACCGGACAGATGCCGGCGAACTCGCCTCCCTATGGTCCCTGCTCCCGGTCGAGTTGCCGGAGCTTGACCGACATTGCCGGAAAGACCGGCGCCACACAGGAAAATGTTATATGAACAAACTGGTTCTCGCCCTCGCGCTCGGTGCAGTTGCCATCGCCAGTCCGATGTCATCAGCCTCCGCAGGACCAGCGCCTTGCGAAGGAACGCTCAAGACCCTGCGCGCCGCAGAGGCTGAAGCGAAACTTGGCGATACGGACAAGACCAAGGTTTCCGAGCTGGAGACCAAGGGCATCGAGCGCTGCAATGCCGACGACGACAAGCGCGCCGACGACTTCTTCGCTCAGGCAATGAAAATCTTGGGCAAGTAGTCCACCCTACGTCTCATCAAACGACAGGATACAGCAATGTTCTCGCCAGCCGCCCAACGTGTCGCGCCTGCTGTTAACCGGGTTCCGGATGTCACTGTCGATTTCTGGCTGATCAAGCTGTTGGCGGTGACCATGGGCGAGACGGCGGCCGACTATCTGGCCGTCAATCTCGGTCTTGGCCTGACCGTCACCTCGCTGATCATGACCGCCATCCTAGTTGTCGCGCTTGTCCTGCAATTCGCGCAGAAACGCTACGTGCCCTGGGCCTACTGGCTGGCGGTAGTGTTGATAAGCGTGGTCGGCACGCTGGTCACCGACAATCTCGTCGACAATTTCGGCGTGCGCCTAGAAACAACCACGATTTGCTTCACCATCGTGCTCGCCGCGACCTTCGCTGTCTGGTTTGCCAGCGAAAGGACACTGTCGATCCATACGATTGTCACGACGAAACGCGAGGTCTTCTATTGGTTGGCGATCCTCTTCACCTTCTCGCTAGGCACTGCGGCGGGCGACCTGGTAGCCGAGAGCTTCGATATGGGCTACCTCACCACGGGCCTGTTGTTTGCCGGCGTCATCGCGCTCATCGCATTTGCCTATTACGTGCTGAAGCTGGGCGGCATCCTCGCCTTCTGGCTCGCGTATATCCTGACGCGACCGCTTGGCGCCTCGTTCGGCGACCTGCTCTCGCAACCCTTCGAATATGGCGGCCTAGGTTTCGGCACCACCTTGACCAGCATGCTCTTCCTTTGCTGCATCGTCACCCTTGTTCTCTATATGAGCCTGAAGAAGCACGCCCACGAGGCTGACAAGATCCTGCTCGAATCCGATTAGGAATCGAGCATCTGCACGCCCGTCGCACGCGGCGAGAACGCGGCAATACGTCAACGGATTCCTGCCTGGGTCGCATCGGCAGCTACAGCGCTCACCTCATGGACAGAAAATGAACTCCAAGAGATCCGGCTACAGCAGCCTTCAGATTAGCCTGCATTGGACGATAGCGGCGCTTGTCCTGTTCCAACTCCTGTTCGGGGAAAGCATGACAACATACGTCGATGCGGCAGCGGACGGACGGCAACTGTCGTCCTACGAGCAGACCATGGGATCCGCCCATTACTGGGTCGGCCTGGCGCTTCTGTTGCTGGTGTTCGTGCGACTGGCCGTGCGCCTCTTCATCGGTGCGCCCAAGCCGCAATCGACAATGCCGAAATGGATCGCTTTCGCCTCACGCGCAACGCATGCGCTGTTCTACGGCCTTCTCGTCGCTGTTCCTGTTTCCGGGCTTCTGGCCTTTCATGTCTGGGGCTGGATAGGCGATATCCATGCCTGGGCAAAGCCGGTGTTCATGGTCCTCATCTGCATTCATGCCGGTGCGGCACTCTTCCATCATTTTATTCTGAAAGACGCCGTGCTGCGCAAGATGCTTGTCCCCGCACGCGATGCGGCCAGATGACCTTCGAACCAAATTCGAAGGCATCAAGCCGTGACGGAAAGGCAGCCAATGACAAGTTCGCAATCAAAGCCTGGGTGACAGCTTCGATTTCCGTGATTGCCTTCCCAGTTGGATTGCGCCCTGGGGGCGTCCCACCTTAATGACAATTTTCACGCAATCGTTGCCGGTGAAGCCATCGATCGGCCCGGCCGTCGGTGGACGAGATGAGGGCCTACCACGACGAGTACCACATCGCCACGATCATCAATCTGCGCGGTAAAGCGCCTGGTCGGTCATGATCTGACGCAGCGGTGCGGGCGGCGAAGGATCTCGGCATCAGGCATATCGAGTCGGCTCGCAGGGACCTGGCGCAGCACCAGTCGCTCGCCTTGATTGCACTGATGAAGTCGGCCCGAAACCTGTCCTCATCCATTGCCAGGCCGGCTCCGATAGCAGGCGGACTGGCGGCGCTCTATTTGGCCGGGATAGCAACGGCCGGCGAGGAAAATCCGCGGCGCGGCTTTCTATCCGGTGCGGCCATATCGCCATTCCGGTTCTGAGGACCTATGAAATGGATCAGACTTTCGAAGCCAGGAACTCGCTGCTGGGGTTTTTCGGCTGATGATCCTATATTCCAGGAATAGGTATTCTAGGAGCGGGCAGCTGCCGGCGCTAGCATGCACCGCGGACAAAGCCTCGGCAACAGACCGGAACAGAGATGCGACTTCTCCTTGTTGAGGATGACCCACGGACTGCCGAATACGTAGTCAAGGGACTGAGCGAAGCCGGGCATGTTTGCGATCTGCTGCCCAATGGCCATGACGCGCTGTTTGCCGCGACACGCGACGCCTATGACGTGATCATCGCGGATCGGATGATCCCCGGTCTGGACGGCCTGTCGATGATCAAGGCGGTGCGTGCCGCCGGGGTTCGAACGCCGGCGATCTTTTTGACCTCGGTCGGTGGCGTCGACGACCGGGTCGAGGGCCTCGAGGCCGGCGGCGACGACTACCTCGTCAAGCCATTCGCCTTTTCCGAGTTGCTCGCCCGCGTCAACGCCCTTGGCCGCCGGCCGGCGGCACACGAACAGAAGACCGCCTTGCGCGTCGCCGATCTTGAAATGGATCTGCTCTTGCACCGGGTCACTAGGCAGGGTCAGGCGATCGACCTGCAACCGCGGGAATTCAGGCTGCTCGAAGTGCTGATGCGTGGCGAAGGCCGCGTCATCACCCGGACCATGTTGCTGGAGCGCGTCTGGGATTTCCATTTCGATCCCAAGACCAGCGTCGTCGAGACCCATATCAGCAGGCTGAGAACCAAGATCGACAAGCCGTTCGAAACGCAGCTTATCCATACTGTCCGCAACACCGGCTACAGCCTGCATGCGCCGGTTTAATCTGCTACGCAGTACGCCTTTTCGGCTTGCCCTGACCTTCGCCTTCTTATTCGTGCTTGCCTTTATCCTGTCGGGCGCCATCGTTTATCAGCTGATGAGCGCCGACCTTGCCGAGCGGCTCGATGATTCCATCAAGGAGACCTATTCGGTGGTGGCGGCGACTTATGCCGAAAGCGATCTGGAGGATCTGGTTGCGACGGTCGACAGCCATGCCGCGCTCTCAGCCAAGAAAGAGCAGCTGTTCTCGCTGACCGGTCCGGCCGGCAATCATCTTGCCGGCAACTTTACCGCGGGGGACCTTCCCGACGGCTTCTCGATGTTTGACGCCACTATGCCCGGCGTGCCGGCCGGCACCGTCTACCGGGCCTGGTCCGGTTCGGTTGGCGGAAACAATCTGACGGTCGCCTTCAACCTGTCCGAGACCGATGAGTTGGAAACCATCGTGCTGATGAGCTTTGGCTGGGGAACCCTCATCATCACCGGTCTGGCAGTGGCCGGCGGCGCCTTGCTGGCATCCCGTGTCCAGCGCCGCCTCGACGGTATCGCTGCCACCATGGTCGACGTGTCGCATGGGCGGCTTGACGCCCGCATTCCCCTGGTTGGCAACGGCGACGATATCGACGGGGTTTCCGCCCAGGTCAACGCCGCGCTCGACCGGCTGTCGGCCCTGGTCGAAGGCATGAAGCAGGTCAGCGCCAACATCGCGCATGATTTGAAGACGCCGCTGAACCGCCTGCAGATGATTTTGGAAGCCGCCGCCGACAAGACCGCTCTGGGCGAGGAGGTTTCCGATGATTTGGCGGACGCGCGGGCGGAAGGGCTCCAGATCAATGAGACGTTCGATGCCTTGCTGCGCATCGCCCAGATCGAGGCTGGAGCGCGCAAGGCGCGCTTCATCGATCTGGACGTCAATGGCGTAGTCGAGAGCATTGCCGAAATCTATGCGGACGTTGCTGAGGATGACGGAAAGTCGCTGACGGCAAAAATCCTTCAAGGCACACAATGCCAGATCCACGGCGATCGGGAATTGTTGACGCAGATGTTCGCCAATCTGGTGGAGAACGCCTTGCGGCATTGCCCGGCAGGCACGGCGATCGAATTGTCAGTGATCCCTAGGGATGACCGCATTCTTGTAAAAGTCGGCGATGACGGCCCGGGGATTCCAACCGAGGAGCGCGAAAAAGTGTTCCAACGGCTCTACCGGCTGGACAACAGCCGCACGACGCCCGGCAGCGGCCTTGGGCTTAGCCTGGTGCGCGCCATTGCCGATCTGCACGGCGCATCCATTACCCTCGAAGACCGCCATCCCGGCCTCGCGGTGGTGGTCAGTTTCCCCCGCTGCTAAATCGTCGGCTGGCTAGGCACCGCCCTCCAAGCTTACCAATCCGTATGAACCAGGCGACATGCCTGTAAGCTTGACGCGCGATAGTGAGTGAATTCGCCGTTCAGCTCGAAAGGCCGCTCAAATGATGTCCGCTCATCGAAAAATCAGCCGGATTCTGCCGATCCTTACCGTTGCGGCATGTCTGGGCGCTGCCGGCGCGCTCGTTCCAGATTTCGGAAATCTGCCGGCGTTGGCGGCCGAGAAAGTCGTCCCCGCGGAAAAGAACCCTCCCGGCGATATTCCCGATACGCAAGTCTTCATCGACTATGCCTCACCGCAAGGGTTCACCATGAAGGTGCCGGAGGGGTGGGCGCGCACGGACAATGCCGACGGCGCAAGCTTCGTCGACAAGCTCGACGGCGTCGTTGTTTCCGCGGCAAAGGCGGACGCCGCACCGACCGTCGAAAGCGCCAAGGCGGATTATGTTCCGAAGCTCCAATCCACCGGTCGAGCCGTCCGGGTGACGGCGGTCAAGCAGGTCAAGCTGGCGGCGGGCCCGGCAATCCGCATTGTCTATACGTCCAACTCCGAACCAAATGCGGTGACCAACAAGCAGGTCCGCCTGGAGAACGAGCGGTACCTCTATTTCAAGGACGGCAAGCTGATCACGCTCGAACTCTACGCGCCAAAGGGCGCGGACAATGTCGACCAGTGGCAGTTGATGTCCAACTCGTTCCGGTGGAAATGAAATGCACGCGCTGGACGCGCATGAACTCTATCGGTTCTTCCACATCGGCGACGACGAGACAGCCGCATTGCGTGGCATCAGCATCCATGTGTCGGCTGGCGAGATCGTCGCCCTGACGGGACCGTCCGGCAGCGGCAAATCCACCTTGTTGTTCTGCGTGACCGGGCTGGACGAGCCGGATGGTGGCCATGTCGAGGTGGCCGGCCTGCGCCTGACCCGGCGACCGGAGGCCGAGCGTGCACGCGTTCGCGCCGCCAATTTCGGCATCCTGCTGCAGTCCGGCAACCTGTTTGGCCACCTGAGCGTCGAACAGAACCTGCGTTTGCAGATGCTTCTGGCGGGAAAGCTGGACCAGAAGCGAATTGGCGCCTTGCTGGAAAGCGTCGGCCTCTCGCATCGCGCGCAGGCATTTCCAACCGAGCTCTCGGGCGGCGAGACGGCGCGCGCGGGCCTTGCTGTGGCGCTGGCCGCGGACCCGCCGATCCTGGTTGCCGACGAGCCGACCGCGGAGGTCGACCGTGACACCGAATCCGGGCTGATCGGGCAGTTCGAGGCGAGACGCGAAGCCGGACTGGCGACGCTGCTCGCAACCCACAGCAAGGCGCTGGCGCAAAGAGCCGACCGGATCATCAGGTTGAAAGACGGGAGGATCGACAGTGAGTGAGACGCTCGTTGTCGGCAAAGGCCTTGGCCGGGACTTTCATGATGGAAACGCCGGCCGGATCACGGTGCTGCTCGACGTCGACTGCGAGATCGCGACAGGCGCGCGCATTGCCCTGGTCGGGCCTTCCGGCAGCGGCAAGACAACGCTGCTGCATATTCTTGGCGGGCTGGACAGACCGACGGCCGGCACCATCGAATGGCCGGGGCTTGGTCCGTTCGAGGAACTGCGGCCGCGTCTGATCGGATTTGTGTTCCAGTCGCCCAGCCTGTTCCCAGCGCTCACCGCAGCTCAGAATGTCGCCTTGCCCATGATCCTGGCCGGCAAAGGCGCCGCCGCGGACGAAACCGCGGCAGCACTGCTGGAATCGTTTGGCCTCGGCGAGCTTGGCGACAAACTGCCAGAGGAATTGTCCGGTGGGCAGTCGCAACGAATAGCCATGGCGCGCGCTTTAGCCATAGGGCCAAAACTCGTGCTTGCCGACGAGCCGACCGGGCAGCTCGACAGCATCACGGCGCAGTTCTTCTTCGACGCAGTGCTGGATCGCCTGAACGGGACAGACATAGCCTTGGTTGTGGCAACGCATGACGAAGCCGTGGCCGCCCGGATGGCGACACGGTGGACGATGGACCACGGCCGGCTGATCGCAGGTCGGCCGAGAAACAAGGCGGCATGATGCTCCTCTTGTGGGTTCGCGGCGTTCTCGCCCGCCGTTTCCTGCGCGTCGCCGGTGCCATGGCAGGCGTCGCGCTGACCGTGGCGCTTCTCGCGGCGATGGCGCTTTTTCTCGCCAACGCCAGCACCTCGATGACGGAGCGCGCCATATCGGCCGTGCCGATCGACTGGCAGGTTCAGGTGATTTCCGGTGCCGATCCTGACCTGATCGGCAAGGCGCTGGCCGACGCGCCGGTCAAGGCCGTTCATCAGCTCCGCTATGCGGATGTTGCCGGGTTCGAATCGCAGACCGGCGGCACGACGCAGACCACCGGATCGGGCCAGGTCATTGCTTTCGACAATGGCTATTCGAAAACCTTTCCGGCGGAAGTCCGGCCGCTTTCCGGCGCCATCGACGGCGTGCTCATTGCCCAGCAGGCGGCGGCCAATCTTCATGTCGGGCCGGGCGATACAGTCTCGATCAAGCGGATCGGCCTGCCGCCGGCAGAGGTCAAGGTCGCCGGCGTGATCGATCTTCCCGACGCGGATTCGCTGTTCCAGGCGGTCGGCCTGCCGCCCCAGGCTGCTCCGCAGGCGCCGCCCGACAACGTGCTCGTGCTGCCACAGCAAGATTGGCAGCAACTCTTCGACCCGCAGCAGAAAATGCGGCCCGACACCGCCCGGCTGCAATGGCACGTGCGGCTCGCCCATGAGGCGCTGCCGCCGGACCCGGTCAGCGCCTATACCTTTGTCACCGGCGCGCATAGGAATCTTGAGGAACGGGTCGTCGGTCAGGCTCTGGTCGCCGACAATCTCGGCTCCCGTCTCGGGGCGGTTCGGGAGGATGCGCTTTATGCGTCCGTCCTGTTCCTGTTTCTCGGCCTGCCCGGCATCGCGCTGGCCATTGCCCTCACCTTTGCGGTCACTTCGTCCGGTGCGGTGCGCCGGCGCACGGAGCAGGCGCTGCTTCGCGTCCGCGGCGCGACGACGAGAACAATCCTGTCCCTGTCCGCTGCCGAGGCCGCAATCGCCGCAGTCGGCGGAACCGCGCTCGGCATCGCCGCGGCGTTGCTCTTCGGCCGCATCGCTCCAGGCCTGCACGTGACGGCGAGCATGAGCGGTCCGACATTGCTTCTTGTAGCCTTGTTCGGGTTGCTTGTCGGTTTCATCGCCTTTCTGTTTCCCGCCTGGCGTGACGCGCGCTGGGCGACTGTCAGTGCCGCGCGGCGTACCGTCAGCAGGGCGTGGACGCCGCTTTGGCGGCGCCTGTGGCTCGACATCATTTTGCTCGCGGCCGCAGGGCTTTTCTTGTCGCAGTCGGCGAGCACCGGATACCAGATCGTTCTTGCGCCCGAAGGCGTCGCCGCGATCTCCGTGGACTACAAGGCGTTCATCGCGCCGGCGCTGTTCTGGCTGGGCATGGCGCTGCTGACCGTGCGGCTGTCGGGCGCCATTATCGCGCGCAACGGCAGGGGTCTTCGAGCGATCATTGCGCCGGTCGCCGGGCCTCTTGCGGCTGTCGTGTCAGCCGCGTTGTCGCGGCAATCGGGGCGCCTGACCATCGGCATCGCGATGACAGCGCTGGCCATCTCCTTCGCCACGTCGACCGCGATCTTCAACACCACCTACAATGCCCAGGCACGCATCGATGCCGAACTGACCAACGGGTCCGACGTCACCGTCTTCGGCACATCGGACAGACCGGCCGGACCGTATCTGGCGGCGCTGGCGGCGCTGCCCGAGGCGGCCGCGGCAGAACCCATGCAGCATCGTTTCGCCTATGTCGGCGCCGACCTGCAGGATCTCTACGGCATCGACCCATGGCGTATCGAACGGGCAACGAAGCTTTCCGACGCCTATTTCAGCGGCGCCGGCGCGGCCGGCATGCTCGACCAGCTCGCCGCCACGCCCGACGGTGTCCTGGTCTCGGAAGAGACCGTGCAGGACTTCCAGCTTCAGCAAGGCGATACGATCAATCTGCGGCTCATCGATGCAAGGGATCACCAGTACCATCCCGTCGCCTTCAAGTTCATCGGCGTCGCGCGCGAATTTCCGACAGCACCGAAGGACTCCTTCCTCGTTGCGAACGCCGCCTACGTGGCCCGCATGACCGGGTCGGATACATCCGAGTACGTCCTGATGCGGGCCAAGGCCGATCCTGCAGCACTGGCGCGGCAGGCTTCTTCGGCACTCACCTTCGATCCGTCGCTGAAGGTCGCCGACATTGGCCAGGCTGCCCATCTCATCGGCTCGAGCCTGACCGCGGTCGATCTTGGCGGACTGACGACGATCGAACTGGCGTTTGCCGTCGTCATGGCCGCGGCCGCCGGCGGGCTGATGCTGGCGCTGGGCTTCGTCGAGCGCCGCCGGCCCTTCGCGATACTGAGCGCCATCGGCGCCAAGCCTCGGCAATTGGCGACCTTTCTGTGGAGCGAAGGCCTCCTGATCCTCGTCGGTGGTTTCGCATTCGGGCTTCCGTCGGGCTTGCTGACGGGGTGGATGCTGGTGAAGCTGTTGACCGGCGTGTTCGACCCCCCGCCGGAGAGCCTCTCGGTTCCCTGGGCTTATCTGGGGGTCGTGCTCGGCCTTGTCGCCGCTTCGGTCGTCGCCGCGATCCGGTCGGCCAGGCCCTCGTCCGGACAGGACGCTGAGCACCTGCGGGATCTATGACAATCCGCGCCGGACTTACCCATTTGTAAAGTCCCGGCCATCTTACCGAAAACTCTGCCGCATAGGCTCGATCCCATCTTCTCTCGCTGAGGGAAATGATCCGGCAAGCCCTACCGCTCCGGATCGTCACCGTTGCCGCTCTGGCGCCAACAGCCCTTTCGGCATCGCAACGAAACCAACCGGGAAAACCAAATGAAAAAATCAGTCATCGCAACCGCAATGGTACTGGCCCTCGCATCTTCGAGCGGTGCCTTCGCCAAGGCGGTCACCGGCACCATCGCGAGTGTCGATAAGAGTGGCGATTCGATCACTCTGTCCGACGGCAAGACGTTCATCTTGCCGGAAGGGATTGAGGCCGAGACACTCAAGGTCGGTGAAAAGGTCGTCGTTACCTATTCGGCCAAGGCCGGCAAACTAGTGGTTTCTAGTATTCACCAGGCCAAGTAACAGGTGTCAGACGAAATGCCTACAATCGGGCTGGCCCGCCAGCCCGATTCCTTGCCGGCAGCCAGCAAATTCCAGTCGGCACGGTCCTGGGGTACCGCGCGGCACATCTCGGAATGCACACGGCGGACATTCGCCTTCCGGTCTGCAGCAGCCGTGAATGTCTTCCGTCAATCCAGCGCGCGCAGATAGCGGATGGGGCGCCCACCAGCAATCCGGTCGGCGGCTGTCGCTATGGAATTGGCGTCGATTCCGAAGTGCCGGTAAAGATCACCGATTGTCCCGGACTGGCCAAAGTGCTCGACGCCGAGACTTCGCGTGCGATGGCCGTATACCGAGCCCAGCCAGCCGAGCGCGGCCGGATGGCCGTCGGCGACCGTGACGATCGCACAATGGGCTGGAAGCTCCTCGAACAGCCGTTCGACATGGCTTCTGGCATGAACAAGGCCGCGTTCGCGTGCGCGGCTTGCCGCCGTCCAGCCTGCGTTCAACCGATCGGCCGAAGTCACTGCCAAAAGACCGACGTCGCGACGATCCTCCGCCATCATGCCGACCGCCTCGATGGCTTCCGGCGCGACGGCGCCTGTATAGGCGACGATCACCTCCGCATTCGGACCCGGGGGCCGCAGCCAATAGCCGCCGTCGACAATGTCCTGCTCAAGGTCCTGCGTCATGGTTCGAATGATCTGATCAATGGGGCGCGTCGAGAGCCGCAGATAGACCGAGCCGCCGGTCTCGTCGCGCAGCCAGGTGCGCTCCGACTGGACGACGTCGCCGTCGCGCTGAATGTAGTCCAGTGCAAAACGCGTGATGACGCTCAACTCATCGACGAATGCCGGCTCGTAAGCCGCAAGCCCGTCCTGCGCCATGCCGATCAACTGGGTGGCGATCGACTGATGCGCGCCACCCTCCGGCGCCAGCGTGACGCCCGACGGGGTGGCAGCAAGCAGAAAGCGCGCATCCTGGTAGCAGGCATAGTTGAGCGCATCGAGACCGCGCTGGATGAACGGATCGTAGAGCGTGCCGATCGGCAACAGCCGTTTGCCGAAGACCGAACGCGACAGCCCCAGGGCCGATAGCAGAATGAACAGATTGTTCTCGGCAATGCCGAGCTCGATGTGCTGGCCGGATGGGCCGAATTCCCATTTCTGCGCCGAGGCTATGTGTTCGCTGCGGAAGGTGTCGGCAAGCGAGCGACGCGCGAACAGGCCGCGCCGGTTGACCCAGGGTCCGAGATTGGTCGAAACGGTGACATCGGGCGATGTCGTGACGATAGCGTCGGCAAGCGGCCCGCCGGCCCGTGCAATCTCGTCCAGGATCCTGCCGAAGCCGACCTGGGTGGAAACGCTGCCCTTGGCTTCCGGGCCGAGACGATCGGGGACCAGGATGCGTTGGGCGTGCCGGCGGCGTTGGCCTTTCGCGGCAAAAGGCACCGCATCGAGGAAACGTCGCAGATCCACCTTGCCAATATCCAAGCCTTCGAAGGCATCCCACTCCCGCCCCTCACCGATCGACATCGAGGCGCGAAAGACGGCCATCTGATCCTTGGTCATCAGACCGGCATGATTGTCTTTGTGGCCGGCGAGCGGCAGGCCGAAACCTTTTATCGTATAGGCGATGAAGCAGGTCGGCCGGTCGTGGCCGCGCGCCGTCTCGAAAGCTTCGATCAGGCACCGCAGGTCGTGGCCACCGAGATTTGTCATCAGCGCGGCGACTTCAGCATCGGATCGCCGGTCGAGAAGCGATTTCAGGCCCGGCTTTTCGCCGATATCGGCAAGCAGCCGCTTGCGCCAGGCGCCGCCGCCTTGAAAGGTCAGCGCCGAATAAAGCTGGTTCGGACAGCCGTCGACCCAGGCCCTCAACGCCTCGCCGCCCGGCTGGGCAAAAGCGGCTTCGAGCAGCTTGCCGTATTTCAGGATGACCACATCCCAGCCGAAATTCCTGAAGAAGTTTTCGAAGCGTTCCCAAAGGCCTTCGCGCACAACGGCGTCGAGGCTCTGGCGATTGTAATCAACGATCCACCAGCAATTGCGCAGGCCGTGTTTCCAGCCTTCGAGCAGCGCCTCGAAGATGTTGCCTTCGTCCATCTCGGCATCGCCGAGCAGCGCCACCATGCGGCCCTCGGGCATGTTTTGGTCGCGAGCGCCGAGATAATCCTGCACAAGGGAGGCAAACAGCGTCTGCGCAACGCCGAGGCCAACGGAGCCGGTAGAGAAATCGACGTCATCGACATCCTTGGTCCGCGACGGATAGCTTTGCGCGCCACCGAAGGCGCGAAACCCTTCGAGCTTCTCCCACGACTGATTGCCCAGAAGATACTGGATGGCGTGAAACACCGGCGAGGCGTGCGGCTTCACTGCGATGCGGTCGTCCGGCCTCAGCACCAAGAAATATAGCGCGGTCATGATCGTCACCAGCGAAGCCGAGGACGCCTGGTGTCCGCCAACCTTCAGGCCGTCGGTGTTTTCGCGCAGGTGATTGGCGTTATGGATCATCCAAGTCGACAGCCAGAGCACCTTCTTCTCCAGCGCCGAAAGTGCCTCCAGTTTTTGTTTGTCCATGCTGCAAGACTCCCGGTTGCGATCGTCGCAATCATAGGGCTGAGCAAAAACCGATTGTCGCTAAACTTGCAGGAGATTGGCACTTGCGTTAGCTGGTTTCGGCAATATCGACCAATGGAGTAACTATCCATGCCAAAACGCCGACTGGACGATATCGACCGAAAGATCATTGCCGCGCTGCAGGTCGATGGCCGGATGACGGCTCAGCAGCTTGCCGATCGGGTCGGTCTTTCGGCCTCGCCCTGCGCCCGCCGGGTCCGGCTAATGGAGGACATGGGGGTCATCACCGGCTATGCCGCCCTGATCGACCAGGACATGGTCGACCTGCCGATCTCGGTGTTCGCCTCGATCAAGCTGGAGCGCCAGCGCGAGAACGAGCTGAAGCGGTTCAATGCGGCGATCGCACGCTGGCCGGAGGTGGTCGATTGCTATCTGATGACTGGCCAGCGCGATTATCTGCTGCGTGTGGTGGTGCGCGATTTGCACGCCTATGAGCGCTTCCTGAAGGAAAAGCTGACGCGGCTCGATGGCGTCTCCTCGATCGAGTCCAGCTTCGCGCTTGCGCAGATCAAGCGGTCGAACCGGCTGCCGGTCGAGACATGATTTTTTCTAAACGTTGGCAAGTCAATCGCTTAGGTTCCCCGGTTCGAACAGCACGATTTCGCCCGGTGGTGACTGCAGCGGCCGGTTTTGCGATTGGTTTTTTTGGCTGACGGGCGGATACGCCATCGCTGGCGTGCGCGAACTTGTCTGCCAGGCAGCATGTTCGTTCGAGGCGTGACGCCCAAAATCGGACGGCCCGCGGTCAGGCCAGCCGCTTGAGTGCCGTTTCGGCCCAAAGCACTGGGTCGGTTATGCGGTAGAATTGTCGCGTCGCGGCCAAGGCAGACGGGCCGACGTCGACCATGACGCCGATGATGGTCATGTCATCGCATTTGAATGAAGATCCAAGCTGCCTTGGACACCAGCCGATCGATGCCAAGCGGTCGAACCAGTAGTCCTCGCAGACAATGGTCAGATTGCTTATGCCTCTTTGAATGCAGAATTCCAGAATCCCGCAGTAGATCACGCCGGCGGCCTGACAGGGTCGGCCGGGGTCGCGAAAATCCCGGGCCACGAAAAACCTGGTCCACTCAAAGATATCGGGTCGGCGCGGCACGCCACCCTCGGCAAGTTGCGGAAAGATTTCGCTCATCAGATGCGGTCTTAGGCTGGGCACCAGCCGGGATCCGGCAACGACACCCCTTCCCGGCTGGATGCCGAGCAGATGAATCGCTTCTGGTGTATCAAAGGGGTCGATCTCGCGACTGTCGGGGCGCCTCAGCTCGTGCCAGCCACGTTCATCGACATAGATTTCGTGTCGCAGACGGAAGTAACTGTCGAGATCGCCTCGATAGGCAAAGCTGTTTGACGCGTCGACGACGTGGACCTGAATCATTGCGGTTCCTCGAGATGGAACCCCATCCGACCACGTGACGATTGCCCATGAAATACCTAGATCTGAGGATGGATTAAAGTTCGATTTCGCGCCTGCGATAAGCCTCGACGATGGCGTGCACGACGTTGGCGGTGCTGAGTTTCTGCTTGATGTTGCGCAGGTGGGTCGTCACGGTGTTTTCCGAAATACCGAGTATTCGGGAAACCTCCCATGCGGTCTTCCCGCCAGCGACCCACTGCAGGATTTCACGCTCCCGTTGGGAAAGCTTTTGTCTCGGCCGCCTGAGCGAGCTGCCAACGAGTCGTTCGGCAGCCGAGTAGGCATGGCGCGCAAGGGCATGAACTGTGCAGCGCACCGTCGGAGCCAAATCAATTTCGCGTCCGGCGACCGTTACACAGGCCGGATCGCCGAATGAGGCCTGGATTGGGATGCAGATCCCGTCCCAAAGCCCAAACGCTTTTGCCTCATCCATCACCTTCCTGGCATTGCCGTTCGTCAGGCCGTGATGGACGTCCCTCCAAAGGAACGGCCCGATCGCACTACGGCACAAAGCAACGCAAGGGTCATGGCGATAGTGTCCGGCAGCCATGTAGTGGTCGTACCATTCCCCCGGCCAACCGTTGACAAGAATGTGTCCATCCAGTGATCCGGTGTCCTGGCGTGGCAATTCGGTGACGAGACAGGCTGCATAGCCGTGACGTTCGATGCTCTTGCGCAGTTGTCGAACGATTTCGGCGGCGCTGCTTGCACGATCAATCAGCGCGGTTGCTTCAAAGATTTGCGTTAGCTGGTGCTGTAAGACGCTTCCATGAACCGCCGACATTTCACGCCCCTTCAATGTACTGAGACAAAGAAAGAATAAATAAGTTGGACCCGACCGCAACCTGCGGCATGACGTTTGACTACTATAGTAGGTGGCACTAAAGGGCGCATTCTGACTGCCTCGCCGCATGAGGCTGAGGTCGGTTTTTGCTCGCAATCTAAGGTTGCTTCGCCAAGGTACCGGCTTGTCCCAGGAGCAGCTCGCGGACCTTGCCGGCCTTGATCGCAACTATGTCGGCAAGCTGGAGCGGGAGGAGAACTCACCGACCGTCGATACCTTGGAGGTACTGGCGTTGGCGTTGCAAGTTGACGTGGAGCAGCTCA
Source organism: Mesorhizobium sp. M1428 (assembly GCF_040317515.1). Taxonomy (NCBI): domain Bacteria; kingdom Pseudomonadati; phylum Pseudomonadota; class Alphaproteobacteria; order Hyphomicrobiales; family Phyllobacteriaceae; genus Mesorhizobium; species Mesorhizobium sp. M1428. The sequence goes on along the minus strand of NZ_JAMYKT010000019.1, from coordinate 34,372 downwards.
TCCGTCGCAACGCGCCGTGATCCACCGGCCAGCAGGCGGCGGGAGCGTCAGGATTTTCTGCTGCGTCGCGTACGCGGCGTCAGGGCTGGGGCGTCTTTGCCTGGCCGTTTGGTCAAATCCTCGATGTCAACGCTTAATGCGGTGGCAAGCTTTGCAAGCGACAGAATTGTGGGATTGCGCCGGCCGGCTTCGAGACCACTCAGATAGGCGCGCGTGAACCCTGAACGGAACGACAGTTCCTCTTGAGAGAGGGCTTGTGCGCGCCGGATCCTCTGTACGTTCAAACCGACAACCACCCGTAGGTCCATGAGGGCATGGTCGTCGCTGCGTACACTTTAGGACGACACACTATAGTGAACATTCTTCATTGACAGGCGCCGCCATTGCTGCTTTTCTCATCATATTGCGGAACGCCATTCCGAAATAAGGAACGCCGATGACAGGAAATCTTTCGTTGAAACGCGGCCTTGCGGTTCTCAACGTGCTCAAGGACGCGGACGAAGCGGTCGGGGTGCGCGAGCTCGCCCGCCGGCTTGAGCAGAGTGCTCCCGCCGTGCAGCGAATTCTCAACACCCTGGCAGAGCAGGGCTATGTCGAGCAGTCGCCAGACTCGCGGCGCTACCGGCTCGGGCATTCCGTCCTGGCGCTGGCGCGGAAGGTCCTGGGCAGAGATCGCCTCGTCGGCTTGGCTGAAATCGAACTGCAGGCGCTGGCCGCCGAGGGTTGCTTCAACGCGTTCCTGGGCATCAGGCGAGGCAATCGCGGTATTTATCTCCTGACCGTGCAAAGCAAGAGTCCGGTCGTCATTCGCTCGTCACCCGGCGAAACGTTCCCCTTGCACTCCACCGCCTTGGGCAAGGCACTCCTGATGGAGCTGAGCGGCGAAGCGGTCATCGAGATTATCGGACGGGGTCCGCTCGAGCGGGTTGCCGTACGCACCGTCATTGATCCGCACAAGCTCGTGGCTCAGATCAGAGCGTGCGAGTCTATCGGTTACACAACCTCCCTGGACGAGAACTTTACCGGGCTGATCGCGGTCGGCGCGCCGCTTCGCGATGCATCGGGCATGATCACCGCGGCGATAAGCGTGGCCTACCCCCGGTCTGTTGGGCCGCATGTGGAGATCGCCGAGGTGGGAGAGGCAGTAATTGGGGCTGCGGCGCGCATCTCAGCGGGCCTCGGCTTTCCGGAGGCAAAACAGGCTCGGGATTCCCACCATGCTGCTTAACGAGGCCCGCCTGAAACAACGCATGTCGGCAGCCGGGCTTGATGCCCTTATAGCGACGACGCCGGAAAACGTGACCTATATGAGCGGCTTCTGGGCTCTGCCGCAATGGATCCGTCGTGGCCCGCAGGCCTATGTGGTGTGGCCGGCTCCTGACAAGGGCACGCCTGAAATCATCGCCAGCACCAGCACTCTCGACCTCGTTGCCGATCAGGACGTCTGGGTAAGCAAGGTGCGGCGCTATGGCGACTTTTACGCCGATGTGGGTTCCTCGACCGCCATGGACCGCGCCAGTGAACGGCACCTCCAGCTTCGCGAGCTGCCGAGGCATCGCGATGCCATTACGGCTCTGATCGCGGCACTGGAAGAAGCCCAGCTCGGCCGCGGGCGGATCGGCATAGACGAGGCGGGGCTCGCGCCAGGATACCTGGAAGCCCTCAGAGCCCATTTTCTCAATGCGTCGTTCCTACCAGCCACCGCGTTGCTTCGCGAGGTTCGTGCCGTAAAGACGGCAGATGAGATCGAACGGCTCGGCCAAGTTGCCCAGATTGCCGAACGCTCCATTCAAGCAGCACTCGCAGTCGCTCAGGAAGGCGCCACCGAAGCAGATCTGGCGCGCGCTTTTCACGTCAGGACGGTTGAGGAAGGCGCCCTGCCCGTACTGGGATGCATCGGCTTTGGCGAGCGCAGCGCACTCATGAACGTCCAGCCGTCGGACCGCAAGTTGCGCGCTGGAGAAATCATCCGCTTCGACGTCGGTGGCCGGTTTCGGCACTACCGCGCCGACATTGCCCGCATCGCCACGCTGGGCGAGCCGCCGCCGCAGGCGCATCGGCTTCAGCAGGCGCTGCTGCGCGGCGTTCAGCATGCCTGCGATATCATCCGGCCCGGCATGCCGGCAGCACAGCTTTTCGAGGCGGTCGTGCGTGTGGTTCAGCGCGAAGGAATTGCCCACTACGAGCGCGATCACGTCGGCCACGGCATCGGCCTTGATGGTTACGACGCGCCGACGCTTTCGGCGGGGAGTACCGACGTCCTGGAAGAAGGAATGGTGCTGTGCGTGGAGACCCCTTACTACGAAATCGGCCGCTGGGGACTCCAGGTGGAGGACATGGTGGTTGTTCGCCAGGGCGGACTGGAGCGGCTGACAGAGACGCACAATGCAATCACCCGGGTGCCCTCATGAGCCGCGCGGCAGGTTTTTCCTGTATTCGATGCGGCGCCTTGTTCCCGAGCGATACCAAAATCGACTCACGCGGCTGCCTGATATGCTGTGGTGAAGCGCCAGCCAATCTTAAGGTCGTCTACGATCCGTCCGGAGCGACATCGGCCGCTTCCGCAGGGGCTGGCGCGCTCCCCTCGCTGTGGCGCTATGCCGACATGCTTCCTTGCGGGCTCAGCGATGCAATCTCGCTGGGCGAGGGTCTGACGCCGCTGCTGAGCGCCGAGAGGCTGGGAAAGCAGCTCGGAGTGCCCAAGCTTCTTATCAAGGACGAGGGCGCGAACCCCACGTGGTCCCACAAGGACCGCTTCTCGACCGTGGCGGTGTCCATGGCACGTTTGAGTGGTGCACGCGTCGTGGCGACTGCTTCGTCGGGCAACGCCGGGGCCTCACTTGCCGCCTATGCTGCACGGGCGGGCCTGAAATGCGTCGTTGTGACATTCTCAGGCACCGCCGGCGCAATGTTGGCGCAGATCCGCAAATACGGCGCCAGCGTCGTATCCCTGGCCGACAAATCCCATCGCTGGCCATTACTTGCCGCTGGTACCGAGCGCCTCGGATGGTTTGCGACGTCGCCGTTTCACAGCCCCGTGGTGGGCAGCCATCCTGTCGGGATCGAGGGCTACAAGACCCTGGCTTACGAGATCGTCGAACAGATGCACGGAGCCGTGCCGGACTGGTGCGCCTTGCCTGTTTGCTATGGCGACGCGCTAGCCGGGCTCTGGGCGGGATTCAAGGACCTTCTTAGCCAAGGCAGGATCGATCGGTTGCCGAGACTCGTGGCGGCGGAAGTGCACGGATCTTTGGCCAAAGCGCTTGCCGGCAATGCCGATCTGGTTGCCGAGGTTCCCGCGGGCTTCGACACGCTGGCCATCTCGATCGGCACCACACGAAGCACGTTTCAGGCGCTCAACGCGCTGCGCGAATCTGGTGGCATGGCGATGCCGGTCGGCAATTTCGGCCTGATAGCCATGCAGCGGCAGCTTGCGGGCACCGAGGGGGTTTTTGCCGAGCTTGCCTCGGTGACGCCATTTGCGGCTATTGAATCCCTGAGACGGGAGGGCACGATCGCGCGGTCGGACAGCGTCGTTGCCATCGTAACCGCGAGCGGACTCAAGGATTTGGATCGTTCGACCGGCCCTGACCAAGCACAACAATCGTTTCGGTCAGTTGCAGAAGCCTGGGAACACCTTGCCGGGGACCGTGACTATTTCACGTCCTCTCATGAACAACGCGCGACCAGGATGTCCTGAAGAGGAGATAGAGGCGATCATGGACGGATGCGACTTCTGATCGACTGATGATCCCGTCCGCCACCGGACGGTATTGCGACTTCCAAAAGCTATCCACGAGAGGCAAATTCAACTCGCTTGGCGAGCGGAACCTCGATTCAATAATGAAAGGGGAATTTTCATGCTTGGCAAAACTCTCATCGGCTGGCTCGCAGCCCTCGGCGTCGCAATCGCAACTCAGGCGATGGCTGAGGAAACCCTCAGGGTCGGCGTCACGCCAACCGGGGTGCCGTTCACGTTTGTCGATACCGCAACCCGAAAGCCGACTGGCGCGATGGTCGATCTGGCAAGCGCGATTGCCGCAAACCTTGGCACGACGGCCGACTTCCAGGTAAACGCTTTTCCAGCCCTGATCCCGGCATTGACGACCGACAAGATCAATCTGATTTCCGCCAGCATGTTCATAACCGACAAGCGCAAGCAGGTGATCAATTTCAGCACGCCGGTTTACGCCTATGGCGAGGCGATGTTTGTTGCTGCCGGCGACAGCAAGAACTACACGATCGAAGAGCTGAGAGGTGAGACCGTCGGGGCGCAGATCGGCTCGACCTACGCCGATGCTCTGGAAGCGCTTGGCGTCTTCGGTCAAGTCAAGCTCTACGACTCAATCGCTGACATGATGCGTGATGTAGTCCTGGGCCGCATCAAGGCCGGCTTTGGTGACGCCCCGATCGTCGCTTATCAGCTTTCAAAAAACCCCGACCTGGGTGTTCGCCTCGTCGACGGCTATCGGCCGATGAAAAAAGGCGAAGTCGCGTTGGCGGTTGCCAAGGAAAATCCACTGCTTCTCGAAAAGGTGAATGCCTCCATCGCCAAGCTGAAGGAAAGCGGCGAATTAAGCCGAATTTTTTCCAAATATGGCCTCTGAAGCCATCCCCTCGAGCTCGAAACAAGCACCGGCTGGCAGGACCATAGGATCGCATCGCAATGACCGGCCCTGACGGCCGGGAACGTGCCAAGAGGAAGCCGGCCATGACCAATTTCATCGCGCACGCAAGGGAATATCTACCGCTTCTTCTTCAAGGCGTTTGGCTGACCGTCATGATAACCGTTCTTGCGCTGTGTCTGGCGACGGCGCTCGGCCTTGTATGGGCGCTGTTCAGGACATCGGGGATACGCTGTCTCGCCGTGCCGACGCGGCTCCTTGTCGACTTCGTGCGCGGCATACCACTGCTCGTGGTTCTCTTTTATATCTACTTTGTCGCGCCCGAGATCGGCATCAACCTGACTGCGCTCCAGGCTGGCACGATCGGACTGGGCCTGGCTCACTCCTGCTATCTCGGGGAAACCTTCCGGGCGGGCATCGAGGCGGTCGATAAGGGTCAGGTCGAAGCGGCAAAGTCGATCGGGATGAAGCGTCCGTTGATGATGCGCCGCGTCGTGCTGCCGCAGGCAGTCAAGATTATCCTGCCGCCTTACGCCAACAACATGATCATGCTGCTTAAGGACTCCTCGCTTGTGTCGGTGATTTCGGTTCAGGAGTTGACCATGCAAGGTAAGATGCTTGCGTCGTCCACTTTCGACAACATGACAGTTTTTACCCTGGTGGCACTGCTTTACCTGTGCCTGACGGTTCCGCTGAACCTGTTTATGCGCAGGGTCGAGAGCTATCTTGGAGCGGCGGGATGATCACCTTCGACGACGTGCACAAGTCCTTCGGCGCCCATGAAGTCCTCAAGGGAATCAACGCCGAGATCGCCAAGGGACAGGTCGTATGTCTGATCGGGCCCTCGGGTTCCGGCAAATCGACGCTTCTACGATGTGTGAACGGGCTTGAGAGCTATCAGCGCGGTCGCATCAGCATCGAAGGCACCGTGGTGGATGCCGCCTCGCCCCAGATTCACGCCATCTGCACCCGTGTTTCCATGGTCTTCCAACGCTTCAATCTGTTTCCGCACCGCACAGCTCTGGAAAACGTCATGGAAGGGCCGCTCTACGTGCTGAAGGAAAACAGGAACCAGGCTCGCGAGCGCGCCATGGCATTGCTCAATCGCGTCGGCCTGACCGACAAGACGAATGCCTATCCCGCGTCATTGTCGGGCGGCCAACAGCAGCGCGTAGCCATCGCCCGCGCCCTGGCGATGCGCCCACAGGCCATTCTTTTCGACGAGCCCACCTCAGCACTCGACCCGGAAACAGTCGGCGAGGTCCTGCAGGTCATGCGCGCGCTCGCAGACGAGAACATGACCATGCTCGTGGTTACGCACGAAATTCAGTTCGCCCGCGAGGTCTCCGATAGCGTCCTCTTTCTCGACGGCGGCCGGATCGTTGAGCAAGGCCCGGCCAAGGAGCTACTTCGACATCCGAAACACGAACGCACTAGGGATTTTCTTCACCGGGTCATGCACCCTGTGTAACTGCTGGCCGATGTTGGCTTTGTCGCCTAGCCTGAATTCGGACCTGTCACAGCGTAGGGGGCAGGCCGTCCGCCGCCGCGAGGACGGCGTTTAAAGTTCTGCGGTTCCAAGGGAATCTCGTCCATGCCGTCTCTTCAGCCGGACGAATTTGCGTGAGAACAGTTGGTTCAAGAGGAATGGGGATTGGCCAATCCTTCAAACCGGCGAGCCAGTCGGGGTTGTAGACTGTATCGGAATGACGATGCCCTTCATCTGGCATTATCACGACGGTGGAGGCTTCCGGATTTTGCCTGGCGAACCAGGCGGCGACCAAGGCTGCGGCGCCGCTGGTCGGACCCATGAACAGCCCGTGATCGCGAAACAGTCCGTGCGCCATAGCGTAAGCCGGCAATGCGCCCACCCAATGAATGTCGTCGATCATCTCATGACGAACATTGTCCGGCAAAACGCTGTTGCCGAGCCCGCGCAGCATGCGACGTCCGACAGGCTGGCCAAAGAGCATGCTTCTGTGGGTATCGACAGCAATCATCCTGAGATCAGGAAAGAGCTCACGAAGAAAGCCTCCGGTTCCACAAAGCGATCCCCCAGTGCCCACGCAGCCGACGAGGCAATCGATACGGCCGAATGATCGCACAACGAGGTCGGCGAGACGCGCGTAGGCAAGGCGGTTTTCCGGACTGTCGTATTGCCGAGGCCAATACGTGCCCGGACTATCTTGCAGGGTCTGGTGAAGATACTCGAGCCGACCGCGCTGATTGCCGTCTCCCTGAGGATCGTCGATGGCCATGACTTTGGCACCAAGTTGTTCCAGACGCCGCCTGAGTTTCAGGTCGATGAGGCTGGAGGCCGTGACAAGTGTCAGCGCATAGCCACGAACCGCGGCCAGCATAGCGATGGCGAGGCCGAATGTGCCCGACGTCGTTTCGATGATGTGACCTTCCCGCCTGAGGCGCCCTGACGCTTCCGCCTGATCGACCATGAACCGGGCGGGGATCAGCTTCATGAGGGAAAAGCAGGCGGCGTTGAGGTTGGGTGCGAGTTGGGCAAAACGCGGCGTCTCGTAGGCGCGTAAATAGTCTGGCGCCGCGCTCACTGGATTAGCCCCGTTTCGGCATTAAGGGCAAACGTGTGGACGTCCTGGAGGCCTGCGCCGCTCACCTCCCTAGCGAGCTCAGCAGCACGCATGGCCGCCCTGGGTGCGTTGGCATCCAGAAGAATGCCGATCAACGTGCCACTGTGGGCCACCTGCACACCGCACGCGCCATGCGCCCGTGCTATATCCAAAACGGTGTTGAAGGATGCCTTCGGCAGGTGCCTCTGGCTGATACTGGCGCTGATGGTTGCGACACGTCCAAGCAGGCGGGGATCTTGTTGCCGGATGGAGCGGAGCGCCAGTCCCCGCAGAACACGGAACAGCCCGATTTCCTCACCATCATAGCGTGCCCGCGGCATGCTTAGCGTATCGATCGGCCGGGCACTGCCGTCCCTGAAACCCACCAAGAGAAGGGGCGGGAACTCGCCACCGAAGTGTTCGATCGTACGGCCCTCCCGGTGGGCGAAGAGGATAGGTTGGTCGCCGTAGGCAATGGCGTCGCTTGCGCCTTCCGCGGCCACCGCCAGTCGCGCAATTGTTGACTGGCGCAGCGTGAGGCCTGCTGCAGCTGCCACCGCACGAATTGCAGCAATGACGTCTGCGGTCGAGGAGCCATAGCCGTGCCCGATCATAATAGGGCTTTCGATCGTAAGTTCTCCACCTCCTCCAGCTACTCCGATATGCTGCAGCGTGAGGGCCGCGGCGCGTGCCGCTTTGGTCCGGTTTGCAGGCCGCGGTCGAATCCCAATTTGTTCATGCGGCCAGAAAGTCGCTAGCGACTCTTGCGAAGGGAGCGGCAGGGTTACGAGTCCGCGACAAAGCCTTCCGTTTTCCCCCTCAAAGACGCCTTGGAGGAATTCCCCATGATGGGCGTGCGCTCGTCCGACTCCTACCGCCAGAGGCAGCCTGATAGTCTCGTTGTTGATGTTGCTCGAATTTGTCCGATGGCCGGATCTCGGCATCCCCATCTTTGTCACCGCGTCATCTCCTCACCTGGACTTTGGCAGATGATGCGTATGACTGATCCATGCTGTCACTCGCCAAATCTTGGTAGCGCCACTGGCGGCGCATCATGCAAAGATACCGACAAGATCGCCCCATCAATTGGACCGCTTACCCCGTTCGCTCAGGTGCTAACCAAATCTAGCGATTGTTGCTGACGGATCGCCTCGCCTGCCCTATTGGCGTCAGCATGGCGAGGCGCTGTTTCCGACCGGTGGAAGAACGACAAGCCACCGTCGATCGAGAAGTTCGTGGAGACTTTCCGCGACGATTACGAATGCGCCAATTACCTCTTCAAAAAGCGCTGGCCGGGCGGCTTCGCATGCCCACGCTGCGTTCCAGGAAAACATGCCTCGAGGGGCGGCCGTGGCTTTTCGAATGCGCGGGCAAAGGGGAGAGGCCTGGATGCCGCAAGCAGACCTCGGTGATCGCCGGGACGGTTATGCAGGGCACGCACCTGCCGCTGCGCAAGTGGTTCCTGGCTGCGTACCTGATGGCGACGCATTCCAACTCCATTTCGGCGCTGCAGCTCCAGCCTAAGCTGGGCTTCTCCTACAAAACCGCCTGGCTGGTGCTCCACAAGCTCAGGCGGCAATGGTGAACCCCAACCGACACCGCTTTCCGGAGCTGTCGACGTGGACGAGTCCGCCATCCCGTATCGGCGCAAGGAGGACGCGCTGGAGAGGGGTGGCGGGAGCAGCACAGCCAACCAGATATGGATCGCTGGAGCGGTCGAGACAGTCGGCAACCATGGCGTCGGACGCATCAGGCTCGCGCGCATCGCGGGCCGGGCGGCTCAAAGCATCGTTCCGTTCGTGGTAGCGAACACCCTTCCCGGAGCGGCGTTGCAGACGGACTCCCTTGCCTCGTACGACAAGGTGCCCGGCCGTCGTCTCAGGAGGGGCAATCTAAGCAATAGGACCATGCCTGCCCGCATCGTTTTCAAGTGGATTCACGTCGTTTTTGCGAACCTGAAGCGCTGGGCGCTGGCACATTCCATGGCTTCCGGGAAAAAGCAACTCGACGCCTACCTCGGCGAGTTCGCTTTCCGCTGGAACCGGCGGCGCCATTTTCACAGCGCAATGGACACGATGCTCGGGATAGGCCAGCGACTCGAGCCCGTCACCTACCGCGGCATCGTCGGCGATACGACGCAGTGGAAGAAAGAGCACATCGGCGAAATCCTCAAGATGTGCCACCCGAACAAACGGATAATCGTGGAGGATCTCGCGAGCTACTACCGCGTCCACAGGATGAAGGTACTGGAGGAACTCACCTGGTGGGTGGGTCGCCTCAAGGAGGAGGATCCTGACGCGAATGGCGGCTTCCAATGGGATTTCGACGGCGTGCGAGAGTTCGATGAGCGGCGCCATTGCACGCGCCGGAAGGCGGAGGGGCCAGTGCTGGCGCTGCGGCGGCCAGGCGAGGAACGGCTGACGGGAAGGCGCTAGAGCGGGCCGGAGCGGATACTGGCGTTGCCTCCCGTCCGGCGGCCCGCTATCGCGTTGGCGGCCGAGTAGCCGCGCGCTGGAGTGGCTGTTCCGACGGCCCCTGGCTAGGGCGACGGGGCAGCCACTTCGTCCTCCATGTCGAGGGATTCTTCGACTGCCCTTGGGTTCCGGGCAATGGTCCATAGGAGCGTATTCGCCGCCGCATCCGGTTCCGAGCGACCTTGCTCCCAGTTTCGAAGCGTTGCCAGATCGAGGCCATACCTCACGGAGAACGCCTCCTGGGACAGCTTCGTGCGATCCCGGACTTCGCGAACGCTTATCGGCCGCGGCGCATGAACCTTCGCGATCACTCCTGCGGACGAGAGTTCATCCTTCAGTGCCCGAAGGTCGTCGACGCAAGGAACCGTCACGAATGCCTTGCCTTGATCAACCATCGCCGTGAGGACCGCGTGGGCCGTCCTCAGCGGCAGCTGTCTTCTGACGAGAGCCCGAGCAGCCTCAGGAGTATTCGCGCCGTGTAGAAAGCTGAGGCTCAGCCGGACGGGAGAGCCTGACGACACCCGGACGACGTCCCGGGTTCGCACCCGTTGTCCGAACCGCTCCATGAACTTCGATGTAGTCGACATTAAGCTTCTCCGCGATCATTCGACCGAGCTTGCGCAATTTGGACCAACCCCACTGGACCTGGGCATCGCCCCCAATATGGAGGTCACGGACCACCAGATGGTTGCTGCCCATGTCCACGTCCCCCAAGAGCTGAAGCACGCCATCGGGCGTGACGACATCAAAGAGGAGGCATGGGTCCTCCGAAATGTCAGTGTCCAGAATGAGTTCGATGTCATCGGGCTGCACACGCGATCTCTACGCAAGTTGCTTATAGCAAGTATGTCGGGTGCTGGCGAGCGTCAAGGCCTAACCGATCCCCGCTTGGCGGGGTGCTGGCAACGTCCGAATCGTGCCACCTTGGCCCAGTCTACGCTAATCGACCGGGAGAAGGGGACAGATGCCGCACCATATATTGTGGCCACCTGAGCGAACGGGATAAGCGGTCCAATTGGTACGTCAAATACTGGACTAGATACAGCAACACTCCCAGAGCGCGGTTGGCCATGCGGACAACCGTTCCGAAACCAGTGCGCCATGGACCGTGTCTTCATCATTGTTCTTGTAAGGAGGGTTGGACTGCTCACCCTGTGTCAATACTGAGATTTGGCGATAGCCCGCAGCGGCCAAAAGCGCTCAAACGCGTCTTGTCGCCAACTTGACTTTGAGCAGTGATGCGGAGTTCCATCCAACTTGCGACCCTCAATTATGCACTTGTGGTCGCGGAGGAGGGCAGCTTTCTTCGCGCCTCCCGACGCACAGGGATCGATCACACCGCGCTCAGCCGGCGCATCCGCGACCTGGAATTCGCGGTAGGTACGAGGATATTCCATCGCCATGCTCGCGGCGTCGGCCCAACCCCGGCCGGCGAACGCTTCCTGGAGCGTCTGCGCTCCGTGCTGCTCGAGCTCGACAACACGCTCACTCTGGCCAGGTCCGGCACCAAAGATGACCAACAAAAACTTTCCATCGGCTCCAACGGGATCATCCTCGCCGGGCGAGCCTTGGATGCAATCATCGAGTTCGGGCAATCTCATCCCAATGTGACCGTCAGCTTGACGGAGAGTCCTTACCCTTCGCCTGAGGCTGCTCTGGGTGCCACCCAGGTCGACGTGGTCGTGACCTCCTCCTCCCGGTTTACCGGCGGCGCGTTCGAATTGACGCTGTGGAAAGACACTCTGGCTGTCGTTCTTGCCTCAAATCATTCCCTCGCCAGCCGTTCCCTGATCGAGTGGCACGAGTTGCACCAGGAGACGTTGCTGGTGCGCAGGGGCGAAGCATTTCAGCTCGCCGACGCTGTTGGACGCGGCGTGGAGCTTCCTCCAATCGTCGAACATCACGTCAGTGCGGGCATCCTTTTGCGCCTTGTCGGAAACGGGCTTGGAGTCGCACTGATCCACGATCGAGATGCCGACAGTGTTCCTCAGGATGCGGTCTGTCGCAAGCTGCGGATCGGCGGCAAACCAATCCAGATATCCAGTTTGGCCCGCTGGCGCCCCGACAACGCCAACCCTGCCCTGCCGACCTTCATCTCATTCCTGCGCGATCGGTATTCGTGCTGACGGTCATCCGACCGGCATGACCCGAACAGTCGACCGGTTTCGGCGTGCGTTGGGGCCTGGCGAACGAACGCTCTCGTTTCAGCATCGGTGCAGTCGATCCGGCTTTGCGAAAGTCCGCGATTTCCCAAGCGGTGCGATCGACGAGGCAACTAAAGCCGTTCGTCCCTTGCCGGGAAAGGTGATGGCCCGACTTGGGGTCAAGGAGATAAACGGATCCTTCGTCCCGCACAATTGGCAGCAATGCGCTCAAGGCAAATTCCGTTTCGAGCTTCGCCGGCAACGCATCGAGCATTGTCTCGGTGGCTTTTGGCTCGGCCGATGCCTTTCGAATTTGCGTTTGTCGCTCTCCGATGGAGAGTTTTTCGCGATAGATCGTGCGAAACCCGCCAAACTTCCGGATGATGGGGGAGTTGCTAACTTCTCGAAACGGTTCGGGCCTTCAACTCTGCTCTGTCTGCCGGCTGATCCGACCAATATCCTCGAACGCCGAGCGGATTTGGGGCCAGGGAAACTCCGCATCGCCCTCAGACGACTGACCTTCCTTGAGCACTGCATCAAGCTTGGCTGCCACACCGGCAACGGTAGTGGCAGGCGTTTCGGACAATACCTTGAGCAACTCCTCCGCTTGGTCGGCCGCCTCGCGTTCAGCAAGCATCGCGGCGGAATACCCAATTTCCTTGTCGGCGGCATCCCAGCGCGCCTGATGGGCCGCAAAGTCGGCTTCAGCCTTCGTGCGGGCCGCCGCGTGGATAGGCTCGGCGCCTACCACTTCGCTAAGTTCCTTAAGTGAATGTAGCGTCACCCTATCGCCGTTCGACTGCAGGATCACCGCACACGGAAAGCCAACAGTCTCGGCAAGCGTCCGCTCCAGCCGCTGTTGCTCTCGGCAAAGTCGTTCGGTCAAGTTGTGGGCATCCCGCCACTTGCGCCACGCCGTTAAAGCAGGATCGGCGCGCTCGTCCTTTTCCAAGTCTTCGCGCGCGGGCTCCGTTGGCTGTGGTCCCACCATTGCAATTGCCGTTCGCGCAACGACCCTCTTGCGCGTGACGAAAGACAAAGTCGTGTTATTGTCGGAATCACCCATGATCCGAGCTCCTGACAGCTTTGGTTGTGGTTAGGCCGAACGACGTGTTGACGCACGTCGTTCGGCTGCGAAGCGCAACCACGATTTACGTACATACCGTACATTACGGACAGACCGATTGTCAAACACGCCTGACCCTGTTGACACCAAAACTGAGCGCTTCGAGTTGCGACTCTCGAGCGACTTGCTTGCTCGCGTTGACGAATGGCGTCGAAAGCAGCCCGATCTTCCCAGTAGATCGGAGGCGTTCCGCCGGCTGGTGGAGGTTGGGCTAGCCGCTAGATAGTTGGGCGATCCAGTACTGCCTATCTCGCTTGCCAGCCGCCGGGGCAAGGGGCGTCGATCTGTGTTCGGTCACTTTAGCCGCATTTGAGGACAACCGTCATTCTGCAAACCGAGTCACGTCCATTCCAAGAGAATTCCATGGTCTGCCTCCGGCGCTGTTTCACCGGCGCAGAATGTGCAGCCGAGTCGCCACCCCCTGCCTGACCCATGCAGCGCTACAAGGGCCTTGGTGAAATGGACGCCGAGCAGCTCTGGGAAGCGATACTCTACTCGAATGTCCGCTCGCTCTTACAGATCAAGGTCAACGACGCGACCGATGCGGACTCATTGTTTTCGCGACTGATGGGCGACGAGGCCGAGCCAAGGAGCGAATTCATCCAGGAAAACGCACTGTCGGTTGCCAACCTGGATATCTGAGCCGCGATCCAGAATACCTAACCGGAAGGCACGAAGTGCATCCTGGCGCATCATGGCGGCTGCTGCATCGCAACAAAGATGACCGAGGAACACCCGGAACGGAAAGTCTTTCAAGGCATTGTAGTTAATCACAATCGCCGCAGGAGGCATCCATGGGACGTGGCATTTTGCTCTGGCTTCTCGGAGTCCCGATTCCGATCATTATTCTGATTATGCTGTTTGCAAGGTAGGGGGCTTCCATGCCGTCCACCCTAACGACTGTCGACGTTTCCGCACCGACGGAATCCTCTTCCCCCGCCGTCAGCTGGGGACCAATCGTCGCCGGCGCCTTTGCTGCGTCGACGCTTACCTTCATTCTGATGCTGCTCGGCTCCGGGCTTGGGCTGAGCATGGTGTCGCCATGGTCAGGTTCGGGTGCGTCAGTCACCACTTTCGCCGTTTCCACCGCCGTTTGGCTCATCATCGTGCAATGGCTATCTTCCGCTCTCGGCGGCTACCTTGCCGGGCGCCTGCGTACAAAATGGGTCGGCATCCACACCGATGAAGTCTTCTTCCGCGATACCGCTCACGGCTTCCTGGCCTGGGCGCTGGCGACGCTGCTCGTCGCCGGCGTGCTCGGCACAGCGCTTTCGGCCGCGATCGGCACCGGAGTCCAGGCTGCTTCGACTGTCGCATCCGGTGCGGCAATGGGGGCGTCTGCGGGGGCTGCTGCAAACGCCGGTGGCGCCTCGACTGACAACGCCACGTCGTATTTCGTCGATACGCTGTTCCGCCCGGCCGATCCGGCAAGGCTCGCTGCCGCCAGTCCGGAGAGCGACGCTGCGGCAACGGCGCAGGCATCGCGCATTCTGATCGCGAGTGCCGCAGCAGGCGAAATATCGGCCGACGACAAGACCTATCTGTCGCGGCTGGTGGCCGCCCGCACAGGTCTGTCCGAAGCCGATGCCACCGCTCGTGTCGATGCAGTAATCGCCAAAGCGCAGGACGCCAAGGTTAAGGCCCAGCAGGCGGCCGACACCGCCAGAAAGGCAGGCGCCACCTTCTCACTGATTGGCGCGCTGTCGCTGGTCGTCGGGGCCTTCATTGCGAGCGCGGCTGCAGCACTTGGCGGCAGGCAGCGCGACGATGAGGAAGCGATTTTCCTGACCAATCGTTGATCGGTGGCTTATGCAAGTTCGATCGTAAGGCCTGCCCGTCGATTTGATGGCGGATGACTAGTGGGCCGAGCATTCCGAGGCATGGTTGTACGGGCTTCGACGGCCTGCCGATTGGCGGTGAGCCAAAGCCGGTCAGCGATACGCTGGAAGGCGACCCCGACGAGGTTGAGGTGGTCCAGCGCCAACCTTGAAAGGCGCATTGCGCCACGCCTTTCACGCGCCGCACAGGTTAGTCCTCCTACAAGAAACTCGGTACGGGGCGACGAAGCGGGCCGGTGGCCACCCCGGCAACCAGGCGAAGGCGCCCTATCTGAATTCCGATGCGCGAATGCGTCGATCAAGCTTGCCCAACATCATATTCGTGCATCCCGACCTTCTTCACCTGAGCCCGCAGTTCGGCTGGTGGGGCGATGCACTTCGAAAAGCTTCCAGGAACCGCAGTCGATCGCGAATTGCAGAACCGTTCAACGACCTATGGGGCCGGAACCGGACTGTCAGCTTTCAAGATGACTGGACAAGATAGCCGGCCCTTGCGTGCAGGCTCGTCTGACCGCTGTGCGGCGCTTTGCTGCCATTCGAAGGATGGGAGATGAAGGTCTCCAATCAGGCGCAAAACTGCCGTTCCCTTCGTAATAGATATAAGCCGGCTTCAATTCAGAACCGACCTCGGCCAAGGCCTATCTTCGAGCCAAGACGACCTTCGTTGCATGTGATTGGGCAAACGGGCCGACTTCCTCGGTCGGCTATTGTCAAGCCGCCTGGGTTTTCATGTCTTCGCCGCTAACCATTTTTGTCACAGCGGAGAAATCGAGCTTGCCTGAGCCCAGGACAGGCACTTTCGCAACGACGCGCACCTCGGCCGGCACCATCAGGTCCATGGCGCCGTTCGCCTTGGCGAAGGCCAGGAATTCGGCACGCGTAGCGTTGGCCGCCTCGGTAATGAGGACCAGCTTTTCGCCCTTGCGCGCATCTGGCAGGGCGGCGACCGCCGAGAGCGAGCCTTTCCACAATTCACCCGCCAGCGCCTCGACGGCGGCCAGCGAGATCATCTCGCCACCGATCTTGGCAAAGCGCTTGGCGCGGCCGCGAATAGTGATGAAGCCGACGTCGTCGACGGCGACGACGTCGCCGGTGTCATGCCAGCCGTCTTCGAGCGGCTCGAGCACGCCCGGCTTCTCGGTGCGCAGATAGCCTGCCATGACGTTGGGCCCCCGCACGAACAGCCGTCCGCCATCCTCGACGCCAGGCACCGGGTCCAGGCGATACTCCATACCCGGCATGATTTTGCCGACACTGCCGGATCGGTTGTACATCGGCGTGTTGATGGAGATCACGGGCGCGGTTTCGGTCACGCCATAGCCTTCGAGGATGCGCAGGCCAAACTTTTCCATGTAGGTGGCGCGGGTCGAAGGCTTGACCGGTTCCGCTCCGGCAAAGCAATAGCGCACTGAGCGGAAGTCGTAAGGGTGTGCGGTGCGGGCATAGCCGGCAAGAAACGTATCGGTGCCGAAGATGATCGTTGCGTTCGAGGCGTAAACCAACTCCGGCACGATCCGGTAGTGCAACGGCGAGGGGTAGAAATAGACCGGCACGCCCGAGATCAGCGGCAGCACTGTGCCCGCCGTCATGCCGAAGGAATGGAAGATCGGCAGCACATTGAAGACCTTGTCGCCCGAATGGAAGTCGATACGCGAGGCCGCCTGCGCGGCATTGGCCAGGATGTTGCGGTGGGTGAGCACCACGCCCTTCGGCGTGCCTTCGGAACCTGAGGTGAACAGGATCACCGCTGGATCTTCGGACTTGCGGGCGACCCGGGGTGCGCTTTTGCGCAAAAGGGCGAGCAGCTTGTCCTTGAGACCAATGGTGGCCCGCAGATCATCGAGCCAAACGATGTCGACCGATCGGCCGAGTTCCTCGATCACGGCGCCGAGTTTCGCTTGTTCGACAAAGGCGCGCGAGGTCAGCACCGTGCGCACCTCGGCGGCTTTGCAAGCGGAGACGATGTTGGCTGCACCGGCAGTGAAGTTCATCATCGCCGGAACCTTGCCGGCCGACATGACGCCGAGCAGAGTCGCGCAGGCGCCGTTAGCGTTGGGTAGCATGATACCGAGCGTCTGCTGGCCGGCAAACAGATTCTTGAATTTCTCGCCAAGTATGGCGGCGGCTGTCAGCAGCTTGCCGTAGCTCAGCGAACCGGTGACCGGGTCCTGCACGGCAAGCTGCTTCATGCCGCGTTCGTTCGCCGTCTGGATGATCCTCTCCAGCACGGTCTTGTCGATGTCCTGGGTGCGGAAGACGAGATCCGACATGACCTGGTAGAGGGCAGCGCCCGCCGCGGCACGGCGGTTCCGACCCTTCAGATCCTGCGCTACTCGAAGTTTGACGGGCTCCAGAATGGTCACCTTGACCTTCGGGAACAGCCGGCGGCGAACATGCTGCGAGGTCAGCCGCGAAAAATAGCTCTTCTCCAGCCCGTCGATGCGCACGGGCACGACCATCGAGCCGGTCTTGTCGGCCACCATAGCGGCACCGTCATAGACCTTCATCAGGCCGCCGGTCACGGTGATCCGGCCCTCGGGGAAGATGACCAGCGGATCGCCGCCTTGCACGACCTTGATAAGCGTGCGGGTCGACATCGGCTTGGCCGGATTGAGCGGCAGGGCGCGCGCAAGTTTCATGAACGGCTTCATCCACCAGGCCTGGGCGATAGTGTAGTCTATGGCAAACACCGGCTCCTCATCGGTCAGCGTCAAAGCCAGCGGACCGTCGAGAAAACTGACATGGTTGAGCGCCAGGATGGGTGCCGGGCCGGCCGCCTTGAGGTTCTCCAGCCCCTCCACCTCCAGCCGATGGAAGGCTCGGAACAGAATGGAAACGAAATCGCGGAAGGCGTTTGTCGGCAGGTATTTCAGCATCAGCCAGGCCGCGACCACGTTGAGAGCGGCGAGACCGAAAAGGATACCTCCAGTGGAGACGCCCGCTGCTTGAATCGCGGCGACGAATATGCCGCCCACCGTCATGAAGCCTGCATTCACGATGCTCACCGCGGCGACCACGCGAGCGCGGCTGGCTTCGGGCGCCCAGGCTTGCACGGCGGCGAAGGTCGGCACGACAAGAAAGGCGCTGGCAATAGCCATGCCGGCAAGGTCGATCGCAACATGGACCGTGTTTGGTCCCGCGAAGAATGTTGCGAGCGTTTCGGCCCTGGGCGAGGGCTGCATGCTCCAGATGGTCCAGGCCAGGTCCAAGCCGAATAGTGCCATCAACGTCGTGCCAACCGGGGCTGGCAAGAGCACGATGCGGCCCTGCGACATCCATGCAGCTATGGCAGAGCCAATGGCGATTGAGACGGCGAACACCGCTAGATAGGCGGTGACAGCGATTTCTCCGCCACCGAGCGAATCCTTGACCAACGTAGGCAGGATCGAAAGGACGATGGCCCCGATCAGCCAGAACCACGACGTCATCAGTCCGGCGCGCCAGATCCGCTTGTCGGCACGCAGGCCGTTAACCTGTCGCCACGTCGAGCGAAAGATGTTCCTGTCTATAACCAGTTCGGGTGCAGCAGAACCGGTTGACGGAATGTATCGGCTGACAAACCAGCAACCGATGGCGAGAATCATCATCATCGGCCCGAAGACCGAGACACCTATGCCATCGACCGAAACGACGCCTCCGGCGATAGTGCCGCCGAGGATGGCGGCGAAGGTTGCCGATTCGATCCAGGCATTGGCGCGAGGCAATTCCTTGCGCTCGAGATGGTCCGGCAGGATGCCGTACTTGATTGGTCCGAACAGTGCCGAGATGATGCCGAACATCAGCAACGCCGCCATCAGCACCGGAATAGACGACAGCGCGATCCCGACGACTGCGACAGCAGCTGCGGCAATCTCGGTGAATTTCAGCCGACGGGCGATAAGCGCCTTGTCGAACCGGTCGGCGATCTCGCCACCAAGGGCAGACAGGAGCAGGAAGGGAGCCATGAAGACGGCACCTGCCAGAGTGACCAGTGATGCTGCCGTGTCCGCGGCCAGGGTGAACAGAATAAGGAACACCAGCGTGTTCTTGAGGAAATTGTCGTTGAAGGCGGACAGGAACTGCGTCCAGAAGAGAGGCGCAAACCGCCGTGACGTCATCAGATGACTGTTTGTATGGCCGTTCGTGGCGATTTCCATAGCGGCGACTTCCATTGGGTAGACTGTTGATCCTCGATCAGCGGCCTTGCGCGGATTGAGCTCTTGTAGCGAGAACCCGGTTACACTTCGTTACTGCGGCTCGCATCGATCAGCGGCTTTGGGTCTTGGCGACTTCCGGCCGGTTCATGAACCGGCTTGCCTCTTCCGCCTCTCGCAGGGTTTGGTGATGCTGATCGAGGGATCTTGGAGGCCTGGTCGCGGCCGAACCCATTGGCGGGAGCCCTTGCCCCATGAATTTGATGCGGTCGTCATCCAAGCGGCCATTGCGAAAGTGGCGTGGTCAATGTGTGCAGGCGCTTGAACCCGTGGGAGCGTAGCTGTTGGAGGTTTGGTGCCTTTTGGTTTTAGGTCTAGGTTGGGCCGGCCTTGGTCTGTTTCAGGTTAGATACAATCAAGCCTGTCTCGCGCATAGTTCGGGTCGACCGCTCCACGCGCACCTGCGACCTCCGGCGCGGGCTCGGCATTAGGGCAGTGCAATGCTGCTTTAATGACCGAGATGGGCGCATTGCTGCCGCTAGCTAGCATCCGCTACGAGGATGGGGAAGGACGAGCAGTGCGCTGGAACAGCGCCAAGCTCTGTTCACTTGCTATGCCTAGAAATGTGCATATATTGTGCGTATGAGAGAGGTCGGAGATTTGTTATGACCCAGGCACAGCTCGCACGATCGAAAGTGGTCTCAGGTTTTGTCGACAGTCTGCAGGAGCCGCGAACGCCTTATATCTCGCCGAAGCGCCTGTCGCAGGCGCTGGGCGTCAAGGTGGCCAACCTGGCGCAATTAACCGGCGTCCACCGCAACACGCTCCGTAACCCGTCATCGGAGCGACTGCAGGGTCGGATGCGCGAGATGGTGAAGGTGATTTCGGCCGCAACGGAACTCACCGGCGACATCAAGAAGGCGATCTTTTGGTACCGCAATGAACCGATTGCCGACTATGGCCATCGCACGGCTGCCGAACTCGTCGCGGACGGCCAGGTCGAGGCGGTTCTGGCCTTTATCCGAGATCTCGAGAACGGGGCGCGCGGGTGAAGGTCACCCGCGTCGGGCCGGACGAGATCTTCCATCGCTATCTGACACCCAAATGGGCCTTCCTGCCCACCAGCGGTGCAGGCGCAGCGATCGACGGCGGTCGTTTCAACCGGCCAGGCGTCGAAGCGCTTTACTTATCCCTCGCCCCTCAGACAGCGTTGGAGGAATACAAGCAGGGCGCCAGCATCACCCCGCCGGCCACTCTTGCCGCCTACAAAATCACGCTTTCCGAGGTCGCCGATCTTTCGCAGGGGTTCGATCCAAATGCCTGGGATAGTGACTGGAAGGAATGGGATTGTGGCTGGCGCCAGATCGCTCGCATTGACAGAAAGATACCTTCATCCTGGAAGCTTGGGGACCTGGTCATTACAACCGGGCTTCGCGGTATCCTGTTTCCGTCGCTGCGCCAT
This sequence comes from Mesorhizobium sp. M1428, assembly GCF_040317515.1. Classification (NCBI taxonomy): domain Bacteria; kingdom Pseudomonadati; phylum Pseudomonadota; class Alphaproteobacteria; order Hyphomicrobiales; family Phyllobacteriaceae; genus Mesorhizobium; species Mesorhizobium sp. M1428. Next base: position 13,988 of record NZ_JAMYKT010000019.1, on the reverse strand, counting down.
GCCGGCGGCACCAACTTGGTGATCTTTTCAGCCAACCTGGTCGAAGGCGACAAGGTCGCGGTCCATGATCCCGATCACCGGCTGCCGCACGATCAGTCATCGTGGCCCTGAGTTGCTAGCTGTCGTAAGCAACCCGTTTTTCGATCAGTACAGAGCGCCTCATCCTCAACGACGCCTGTCGTTGGCTCGCCCTCTTCGCCGTCGCTTCCCCCGGCTAAGACCGATCGGTATATCCTCGGCCAGCAGCTTCTCCTTCGACAGCAGCCCTGCGTACTCGAGAGCCGGTAGCTGGCGCAGCGTGTCGAGCCCGAACTGCGACAGGAAAGTCTTCGTCGTCACCTAGGTCTGTGGCGCGCCTGGCTGCGGGTCGCGCGATCCCGAGGCGATAAGGTCCTGCGCGCGCACACGCCGATCAGGTCGCGCGACACCTCCTTGCCGAAAAAAGCTCGACAACTCACCCCGGGTGGTCGGCTGGAAATAGGCAATGCACATCAGCACAAGAGCCTCCGCCTGCGACAGTTCTTTTGACCCCTCTCTCGCAGTGCCGCCAAAGGCAGCGTGGGTGATATCTCCAAAGACCTTCTTGGCGCGGTGCTGCCGGCCGGCGACTGCGACCAGTTCGTAGCGGCGCTTGGCGAGCTCGGCGCGGATCTCGTCGGTGACCAGGTCGAGATCGCAGCTTTTGCCGACGACGCGTGCCAGCACCTTTCGTGTCACGTGTTCGCTGGCGGCGAAAACGACCGCTTCGACGCAGAGCGTCCATTCGCGCCAGCGCACATCGGCCGGCAGGTGCTCCAGTTCAATGTCCACCAATGCCGGCTGATCGCTTGCCTTGAGGCGGGCGGAGGCTTCGGCCATCGCTAGAGCCCAAACAGTCGGAACGAGGCGCGGCCGGTGAGCTCGCGCACGGTGGGACAGCTCGGCGGCCAGGCGGCACGCCTCCGCCGCCGCTTGAACCAGGGCCCGGCAAAACCGCCCGCTCAAGGGGGGCTCTCTTCAACGTCCGCTTAAAAGTGTCGGCCTTGTGTTTGTCGCTGCGATCACGATTCGCGCCAGATCGCGAAGGTGTGCCCCCCGCAGACGGCGACCGGCATAGACGTCTCGCTCATCTGCGTCCACTAGACTAGCCGCGGCACACAACCCCGCGATAGACCCGCTCCATGCGGACGGGGAGCAGACGATGATCGCGTGTGATTGGAGAAGGTGCGGGGTGGCTCTCTGTGCAGACTACCATCAGACCGATCGCTGGCTTTCATTATGCTGACTTCGTGTCAGAACGCATTCGGCCAAATGCCCTGTCCGTTGCCATGAAGCGTGCCAGCATCGGCGCGATCAGCTTTGTCGGATCTGCGATTGTCTGGCCGCTTTCACGGCCAAGCACATCGGCATAAGCGACAAGGTCGCGATGAACGGCGGCAGGCAGTTCGACCGTGATCTTGACCGGACGGTCATCGGGAATGGAGGAAAGTCTCAGCTTGGTCATGATGGATCCTTCGCGCCGTACGGCGCCAGCACCAGGTCGTGATTGACGATGACGCGAACCGGGAAACCGGGCCGCACGGTGAGCGTCGGCTGGACGTTGAGCTGATTGCGCACGAGCTGCTGGCCAATATCGGAGGCCGAACCCTGCGCGCTTTCGCGGATGGCCTTGGCGATTTCGCTTTCATCGTCGCTGGACCCAAGCGATGTCCCAATGCCCAGCAATGTCGAGAGTGCGGCGGCACGGAACATCTGGCCCCAATGATGGTCAACCTCGTCTTCAAGCCCGGAAAATCCTTCAGCATCTGCGCCCTGCTGGCGCTCCAGAACGATTGAAGTGCCGTCAGGCATGATCAGCCGGTTCCAGACCAGCAGCACGCGCGACTGGCCGAAGGCGACGTGGCTGTCGTACTGGCCGATCAGCCTCGCACCCTGCGGGATCAGGAGATGGGATCCTGTCGGGCTGTCGTAGACATTTTCCGTAACCTGAGCGGTGATATCGCCAGGCAGGTCGGAGCGGATGCCGGTGATAAGGGCAGCCGGAATGACGGTGCCGGCTTGCACCACATAGGGCGAGGCCTTCTCGGCGAGCCGATCGGGGCTGACAGTGCGACGGTCTGGCTCGGCATTGACGAAGGCGAGCTTGCCATCCTGCATGTTTTGCGCGGCACCAGGATCGATCGGTGGCGTCCGGGGAGGCAGAGTCAGACCAGATTGGGTGTCCGGTTCCGTGACTCTGCTGCCAGCACCCTGTCGTACCGGATCAGCTCTCGTGCTCGTATCGGTGAAAAGCTTCGCCACGCGTGCGGCCTCAATCTCGGCAAGTCGGCGCTGCTCCTCCGGATCGGTGCGCGGTCCACTGACATTGGATGCCCCATCCGGCTGGTCGCGTTCCTGAGCACGCAAGATCGGCCGGCCCAAATCGCCAGGCAGAGCGGGGCCGAGTTGCGGAACACCGGCATAGTCCTTCGGCAGCTTCTGTAGCCCGTCGGCCGTTGAGCGGTTTTCGGTGGTGAAGAGCTCGGGCGGCTGTTCGGTCCCACGCTGTCTGGTGTCGAGCGCCCAAATCAACGTGCCGAGGATCGCAGCGCTGGCAACTCCACCAAGGCCTATCAGCACCTTGCGCGACAGTCGCGTGACGCTCGCCGGTTCTGGCCGCAGGCGCAGTTCCGCTCGAATGTCCTGGTTGGGTGCGTTTGCAGGGTCGCTCATCGCAAAAGCCTCGTGCTGGGCGAGGTTTGTTTGCCGTCCGTGCGTACGATGCGGACGCGCTTTTCACTTGTTTTGTCGCCGAGCCTCAGTTCAGCGGCGGCAAACAGCCGATCCACGACATAGTAATTCTGGCGAGCACGGTAGTTGACCAGTTCGGAGCCCCCCGATGGGCCGATGACGAAGAGCGGCGGCATTTCGCCCTGCCCTATGCCTGACGGGAACTCGATATAGACTTTTGCACCGTCGTCGAAGGCGCGAAGCGGTCGCCAGGGTGCTGCGTCGCCTTCGATGCGGTAGCGGAAATTCAACTTCTGGATGTCGACGCCGGACGCAACCGGCTGTGCGGCGGAAGCCTGCGCGTTCTGCCGCCGCAGCGCAATCAGCTGGTCCTGCGGATACTGCCAGGAGACCGAGGCCATGTAGGTCTTTTCGGTCGAGCGCAGCTCGAGATGATAGGTGCGGCGATCGCTGTTGATGACGAGATTGGTCTGGAGATCCGGCCGTGTCGGCTTCACAAGAATATGGACCTGTTGGCGCTCCCCTGCCCCGCTTTGTGTGTCGCCAATGATCCAGCGCACCGTGTCGCCGGCGGCCACAGGCCCGGAGCCGACAAGCTGCTCGCCGGGCTGCAAGGCGATGTCGGTGACCTGGCCGGGCGCGGCATAGATCTGGTAGAGCGCGCCCTCACTCCAGGGATAGAGCTGGATGGCATTGACGAACCCGTCGCGAACCGGCTGCATTCTAGCTGCCTCGTTCGCCTGGCTGATCCGCTGCTTCGGATCGGTCGGCTCCGGCTCTACCTTCGCGGCGTCGACCGGTTTCAACTGACCCGGCAGCGGAAGCGGTTTCGGCACTTCCACCACCTTCACCGGACCAGGCAGGTCGACCTTGCGCACGGCCGGCACCGCATCGTCATAGGCGATCTGCGGCGGAATGTATTTCTTCGATGCACAGCCGGCGAGCGCCGTTGCCGACAGGAGTGCCAGGGCAAATATACGTGCCTTGGGCGCATTGCGCGTGTCCGGTCTCGCCGATCTTCTTGTACGTGCCGCACGCATCATGAAAGCTCCTTCGACCAGCTGATGGCGTTGACATAGACGCCGAGCGGATTGGCTTTCAGCCGGTCGGCGTTGCGGGGTTGTTGGATCACGATCGTGAGGATTGCGGTCCAGCGCTCGGTGCCGGCCAGGTTGCCGTTCTCGTAGCGGCGCTCGATCCAGGCGACGCGGAAGGAATCGGGCGAAGCACGGATGACGCTGGAAACCTCGATCGCGATCTGGAGTTTGCCCACTTTGGCAAAAGGGTCGTTCAAGCGAGCGTAATCATTGAGAGAAGTGGCGCCACGATCCGTGGTGTAATCGTAGGCGCGCAGCCAATTTTGACGGACGATAACGGGGTCGGCCGGAATGCTTCTGACCTGTTCGATGAAGCGGGCCAGATGCCAGGCGATCTGGGGGTCGGTCGGCCGATAGTCGGCAACAGCCGGGGCGACAAGCTGCGCCTCGCCAAACTTGTCGACCTGAACCACCCAGGGAACCACCGAACCGCGCGTCGATTGCCAGACCAATGCAGATGCAAAACCGCCGGCCAGGACGAGCGAGCCGAAAGCCATCAGCCGCCAATTCTTCGCCTGGACGCGAGCCGAGCCAATGCGCTCGTCCCAAATCTGGGCTGCACGCTGATATGGCGTCTCTGGCTGAGGCGTTTTTGCGTAACGAACGAAAGGGCGTCTAAAGGGGGTCATCGGCGGTCGTCCTGATCGAGGGAAACATTCATCGAGCCGCCGCCATCATCACTCGAGTGGACCGAATGGGCGGCGATGCTGGCGCCATGGCTCATGGCCTGGCTACGTTTCATGCGTTTTGCCCATGCGGGCGGAGAGTCGGTACTGGCCTCGGTGGTCGGCCAGTCACCGGAGGAAGCGGTGCCCGACGAGTGCTCTCCACTCGTCGCAGTCCAAGCCGCAAAGCGGCCGGTCTCATAGCTGTCGGACAGCGCCGACGCAGCGCGCGACATGGCCTGCCTCACCGGTCGAACGGCAGCTCTGGCGCCAGCCCTGGCGACACCTGCCATGCCGCCGGCGACCGAGCCTGCACCGTCTGGTCCAGATGTCGCTACGCCAAGCTCCCAGGCGCCCGAAGTGCTGCCGGCCAGATGCGCGCCGCCGCGTGCGGCTGCTGCCGACATACGCGCACCTGCATTGAGTGCGCCTGCTGCGTCGCTCAATCCGGCGCGAGCACCCATAGCGCCAGCCACGCCAAGGCCGCCAGCGACGAGGCTCGTGCCAACAGCGGCACCTGCGCCCAGTTGCGGGGCACCAGAAACCAGCCCCGTCGCAATGCCAGGACCGAAGATCGACAGCCCCATCAGCGACAGAGCGCCGAGCACAAGCGACAGCGCATCCGTGATTGTGGGCTGTTCGGCGCCGAAGCCTTGGGTGAACTCGCCGAAAAGGCCCGAGCCGATGCCGACGATGACGGCAAGGACCAGTATCTTCACGCCGGAGGCAACGATGTTGCCAAGCACTTTTTCGGCAAGGAAGGCGGTCCGGTTGAACAGCGCAAAGGGGATCAGCACAAACCCGGCCAGCGTCGTCAGCTTGAATTCGACCAGCGTGACGAAGATCTGGACGGCCAGAAGAAAGAACGCGATCAGTACAATCGCCCAGGCGATCATCAGTACTACGATCTGGACGAAATTCTCGAAGAACGAGACGTAGCCCATCAGCTGGCTGGCGGCCTCGAGGATCGGATTGCCGGCATCGATGCCGACTTGCGCGACGCGGCCCGGCTGCAGCAATGCCGAGCCTGAAAGTGCCGAACCTCCAGCCTTCAGGCCGAGCCCGGAAAAGCTCTCGAAGACGATGCCGGCCAGACGATTGAAGTTGCCGATGATGAAGGCGAAGAAGCCGATATAGAGCGTCTTCTTCACCAGGCGATGCAGCACGTCCTCGTCAGCACCCCAGGCCCAGAAGAGGCCGGCGAACGTGATGTCGATGACGATCAGCGTGGAGGTCAGGAATGCCACCTCGCCGCCGAGCAGGCCAAACCCGGAATCGATGTAGCGAGTGAAAGTCTCGAGGAAGCGATCGATCACGCCGGTGTCGTTCATGGCACCACCATTTCCGGATCGAGCCGGTCTTGAGCGCGAGGTGGTGTTGGCGGTTGGAGCGGCGGCAGGCGACCTGGGTCCTTTTCGATCGTCGGAGCCGCGTTTGGCGCTACGGGACGAGATGGCCGCAGAAAGCGTCGGCGGCCTTCAGCCCAGGCTTTCCTGCAGGCGTCGTCACTAATCGCCGCCATGCCGATGTCCCGGCATCGGGCAAGTTCGACGCTTGCCGGCTCGCCGCCCGGATGTGCCGAACGCGGGGAGGACGCGTCCTGCGAGCCGTCGCCGCGCAGCGCGATGAAGGCGGCGGTCATGGCGGCGCCAAGGGCGAGAACGGCTGTCATCCGGGCGGCGATCTTGAGATCCATGCCTCTTCGCCTCAGTCGTGGAACATTTTTACGGATGAGGCGCTGTAGCTGCTGCCCGTCATGAAACGGCTGAACTGTTCCCGCGCCTGCTCCTGCGCGGCAGCCCTCCTCGCCTGCTCAAGGGCCTCGGCCCTTCCTTGTGCCGCCAGCATCGCGGTGAGATCGGCAACTTGCTTGGCCTGGACGGCGAGGAGCTGGTTGCCGGCCTGCGTCGCCTGCAGCACGCCGACAGCCGACTGGCTGGCGCTGACCAGAGCACCCGTCTGCTCCTGTGTCCCTGCGATGTTGTCGACTGCGACGGCGCCCGTTTTCAGTGAATGCTCAAAGGCAGACACCGAGGTCTGCCAGCGTTGATGCGCACCCTCGACGAGCTGCTTGCTGGAGAGATCCGAACCGAAATTCGCGTAAGTGGAGGCAAACTGGCTCTCGATATCCTGGACGCTATAGGCCAGCTTCTCGGCCTCGCCGAGCAAGCTCTTCATCTGGGAAAAATTGCCCTCGATCTGGCCAAGCAGCGAGGTCGGCAGGGAAGTGAGATTCTTCGCCTGGTTGATCAGCATCTGCGCTTCGTTTTGCAGGGAGGTGATCTGGTTATGGATCTGCTCCAGGGCACGCGATGCCGAAAGCAGGTTCTCGGCGTAGTTCCTGGGATCGAACACGATCAGCGCCGATGCTGGTACCGATGACAGAGCCGTGGCGACCGCGATGGCGCCGGCTGCCGCCATGCGACCAATACGGCTGCGTGCAAGAATGGAATTCATGACGAAATCTCCTCGGTGGACTGCTCGATCATGTTGGTGAGACTTGGGATGAGGTCGGCCGCCCAGGAGAGGCCGCGATCCGCTAGCCAGGCCTCGAGGAAATGGTCTCGGCCGGCCTCGGCGATTATCCGATCGATCGCGGCCTGGTCCGATTTGGACGATGTGGCGCAGAGCGCCAGCGCGACCGGACCGAGACCCAGTTCGAACAGGCGATTGCCGCGGCGGCTTTGACAGAAATAGTCGCGCTTCGGTATCGCTCGGGCGATGATCTCGATCTGGCGATCGTTGAGCCCAAAGCGTCGATAGATCTCGGTGATCTGCGGCTCGATGGCGCGTTCGTTTGGCAAGAACAGCCGCGTCGGGCAGCTTTCGACTATTGCCGGCGCGATTGGCGATCCGTCGATGTCGGAAAGCGACTGCGTGGCGAAGACCACGCTGGCGTTCTTCTTTCTCAGCGTCTTCAGCCATTCGCGCAGCTGGTCGGCGAAACCGCCATCGTCGAGCGCCAGCCAGCCCTCGTCGATGAGCAGCAGTGTTGGCCGGCCGTCCATCCTCTGCTCGATGCGGTGGAACAGATAGGCAAGCGCCGCGGCAGCAGCACCGGTGCCGATCAGGCCCTCGGTTTCGAACGCCTGGACGGAGGCCTCGCCGAGACGCTCATGCTCGGCATCAAGCAGCCGGCCATAGGCACCACCGATACAGTAGGGACCAAGCGCCTGTTTCAGCGGCGAGGACTGCAGCAGCACGGACAGGCCAGTCAGCGTCCTCTCCTGGACTGGCGCAGAAGCCAGCGATGTGAGTGCCGACCACAGATGTTCCTTGACCTGCGGCGTGATGGTCACGCCCTCGCGCAGCAGAATGTCGACAAGCCAGTCGGCCGCCCAGGCCCGCTCTGGCGTATGATGGATGCGGGCAAGCGGCTGTAGCGACACGGTGTCAACGTCGTTCGACAGATCGGTCAAAGTGAGCAAGGGCAATGGATCGTCAGACCCCTGCCCGCTTGCGGTATTGCTTCCGAGATTGTGCCAGTCACCATTCATGGCGAGCATGGCCGCGCGGATTGAGCCACCGAAATCGAAGGCAAAGACCTGGTTGTTTTTGTAACGCCGGAACTGAAGCGCGATCATCGCCAACAGGACCGACTTGCCGGCGCCCGTTGGGCCGACCACGAGGGTGTGGCCGACGTCTCCAACATGCAGGCTGAACCGGAACGGCGTGGCACCTTCCGTTCTGGCGAAGAACAGCGGCGGAGCGCCAAAATGGTCGTCCTCGATCGGACCTGCCCAGACCGCGGACAGTGGAATCATGTGCGCGAGGTTGAGCGTCGAAAGCGGGGGCTGGCGAATATTGGCATAGACGTGGCCAGGGATGCCGCCCAGCCAAGCTTCGACAGCGTTGACGCCTTCGGCGATGCAGGTGAAGTCCCTGCCCTGAACGATCTTTTCAACCTGACGCAGCTTTTCGTCGGCAATCGAGGGGTCGGCATCCCAGACAGTCACGGTGGCGGTGACATAGGCTTCGCCGATCTGATCTGAGCCCAGATCCTGGAGCGCCGCGTCGGCGTCGGCCGCCTTGTTGGCGGCATCCGTATCGACGAGGACGGACGCCTCGTTGGTCATCACCTCCTTGAGGATCGCGGCGACGGATTTCCGTTTCGCGAACCACTGACGGCGTATCTTCGTCACCAACTTGGTCGCGTCGGTCTTGTCGAGCATGATCGCCCGCGTCGACCAGCGGTAGGGGAAGGCAAGGCGATTAAGGTCGTCGAGAATCCCCGGGAAGGTCATCGTCGGGAACCCGGTGATGGTGAGTGTGCGCAAATGCGCATCGGCAAGCCTCGGCTCTAACCCGCCGGCCAACGGCTGATTGACAAGCAGGCTATCGAGATGCATCGGCGTTTCTGGCACACGAACGCGATGCCGCTTGGTCGAAATGGTTGAGTGCAGGTAACTCAGCGTCTCTTCATCGTCGAGCCAGTCAGCTTCGGGAACGAAGCCCTCGAGGAGGTTGAGCACGCGGTCGGTGCGATCGACAAAACTTTTCAGGAGCTCCCACGGATCGACACCGGTCTTTTCCCGGCCTTCGTAGAGCCAGCTCTCCATTCGCGACGCTTCCTCGGCCGGAGGCAGCCACACGAAGGTGAGGAAGTAGCTGCTTTCAAACAGCACACCGGAGTCTTCGAACTGTTCGCGACGCTCGATGTCGAAAAGTGCGGATGCGCAATCCGGGAACCGGCTCTCCGGGTAGCCGCTGGCGGGATTGCGCTGCGCTTCGACAAAAATTGCCCAGCCGGAGCCGAGCCGGCGCAGCGCGCCGTTGAGCCGCGCGGTTGTGCCGACGAGCTCCGCCGGCGTCGCGGAGTCCAGATCCGGCCCGCGAAAACGCGCCGTTCTTTGAAAACTGCCGTCCTTGTTAAGCACCACGCCCGGCGCCACCAGGGCGGCCCAAGGCAGATGGTCGGGGAGGCTGGCACTCTTCTTTCGGTATTCCGCGAGGTTCATCATGGCGAAAACCTCAACATCCGAAATGCGCGGGGTAGCGCAGGTGCCGGCGAACCACATCGACGAATTGCGCATCGCGCTTCGCCGCCCAGACGGCCATGAGATGCCCGACCCCCCAGATGACAAGCCCGGCGACCCACAAACGAAGTCCCAATCCGACCGCGCCGGCGAGCGTGCCGTTGGCAATCGCGACTGCACGCGGCGCGCCGCCGAGCAGGATCGGTTCGGTGAGTGCGCGATGAACCGGCGCGAAAAAACCACGAACCTCCTCCTCCATCAGATCAGCGCTCCGCCGCCGAAGGAGAAAAACGACAGGAAGAACGAACTTGCCGCGAAAGCGATCGACAGCCCGAAGACGATCTGGATCAGCCGGCGAAATCCGCCTGACGTGTCACCGAAGGCGAGCGACAAGCCGGTGATGATGATGATGATTACCGCCACAATCTTGGCAACTGGCCCCTCAATCGATTCGAGAATTTGCTGAAGGGGCTCCTCCCAGGGCATGGAGGAACCGGCAGCATGGGCGGGCGCAATCGTCATGATCGCGGCGGTCGCCGCATACGAAAGCTCGACGGCAAGTTTGCGGATAGCCAATGAATTGAAGCGGATCGGGGTCATTCTGAAGCTCCAAAGGGCGGGTAGTGATTCACGGTCAGTGTGGTCTCGAGATTTGCTTCCAGGGTGCGGTAGTCGCCGGTGGTCGGATCGAGCCCGTCGACCAGGGCGATCTCGACGAGCCGGCGCGCTGAGCCGCGGCCAGCGAGAACTGCGATGAGATCTATGGTTTCGCCAATAAGTGCGCGCGGAACCGTAACGACGGCCTCCTGCACCAGCTGCTCCAGTCGCCGCAGTGCGCCAAGGGCAGAATTGGCGTGGATGGTGCCGATGCCACCGGGATGGCCGGTGCCCCAGGCCTTCAGCAAATCGAGCGCTTCGGCGCCCCGTACCTCGCCGATCGGGATGCGGTCGGGCCGAAGCCGCAATGATGACTTCACTAGATCGGACAGCGAGGCGACACCGTCCTTGGTGCGCAGCGCTACAAGATTGGGCGCAGCACACTGCAGCTCACGCGTATCCTCGATCAGCACGACGCGCTCGGCGGTTTTAGCCACCTCCGCCAAAAGCGCGTTGACCAGCGTGGTCTTGCCCGTCGATGTGCCGCCGGCCACCAGCACGTTCTTCCGTGTCTCCACGGCAAGCTGCAGGAAGTCAGCCTGGCCTTCGGTCATGATGCCGGCAGCGACATAGTCCTGAAGCGTAAACACCGCGACTGCCGGCTTGCGGATGGCGAAGGTTGGCGCCGTGACAACAGGCGGCAACAGGCCCTCGAACCGTTCGCCGGTCCCGGGCAGTTCAGCCGAAACACGCGGCGAGCCCGAATGCACCTCGGCACCGACATGGTGCGCGACCAGCCTGACGATCCGTTCGCCGTCGGCCGCGATCAGTATTTCATTGCTTGCAACGAGCCCTTCCCTGAGACGATCAACCCACAGGCGACCGTCGGGATTGAGCATCACCTCGACAATGGCTGGATCATCAAGGAAGCGTGCGATGGCCGGGCCGAGGGCGGTGCGCAGCATGCGGGCGCCGCGCGATGCCGCTCCCTTGTTGGTATGATGGTTGGTCGCCATGCCGGTCCCCGTTTCTCACCACGAACTGGTTCGTGGCGCGGTCGGGGATCATTAGAAAAGGCAGGAACGCCGGCCTTGCAACAAGCAAAAACGGCGATCGTGGCGTGACGTGCAGAGACTTGCGAAATGCGGTGCCGCGACCGCGATAGCTCAGCAACCCGGTGCCCGACTGGCCATCGCCGCTCCAGCAGAACAGCCGGCTATATCTAGTCCGCAAGCGGAACCCGCTTAGGAAATCATTTTGGCATCGAGGTTTCCAAGGATCGGCTCGGCGTGCATGTTTTGCCGTCCGGTGAGACGTTCTCGGTGGAGAATGACCACGCCGGGGTGGAGGTTTGGCGGGTGGCAGCCCTTTCATCGGCCGTTGTCCGATTGGAGTCGACAGGCAGCTTCGAGAGACTGGCGGTCGCCACCTTGGCAGGCGCCTGCCTGGCGATTGTCGTGGTCAATCCGGCGCATGGGTAGGCGAGGCTTGCAGGTATGTTGAAGAGCCTAGAGAACTATGGTGGAAATTGCCAGAAAGGAAGATTTTTGGAGTTTCTCATGTCCCTGAACATCGAAAATCCGGCTACGGTGGCTCTCGCTGATGAACTCGCGCGCCGCCAGGGTATCAGCAAGACAGCAGCCATCCATCAGGCCCTTAGCGAGCGCCTGCATCGCTTGGGCTTTGGAGGGACCGCTCAGGAGCGTCTGCTGGCAGAATTGCGCGCCATCCGAGAAAGAGTGGCACGATTGCCTGAACTGGATAGTCGCAGCGACGAGGAGATCATCGGGTATGACGAGCATGGAATCCCCAACTGATGGTGATCGATACCTCAGCTGTTGTAGCGATCCTTCGGAGCTCCAGCTTGGGCCCTGTAACAGCGTTCAATTAGTTTCGATTCTGGCAGCTAGGCCTGCATCAACGGGTGTCACGCCAATTGGTCCCAAAGAAGAACAAGCTGGCGTCTCTCGTCCCTCCGGTCTGGCGCTGCTGGGCCGCCTCTTCGATCGGTTGGAGGTTGAGGGCCAATCCAGCCGGGCCAACATGTAGCTCGGACATTCACCGCCGCGACGCTGGTTGCGCGAACAAATGATGGGCCTCGTCGAAAACGGCCCTTGGTAGGACCCGAAGCTCGCTTGCTTCGTAGGCGAGATGCTCGAGATACTGCGTCGTCAGTCGGGCAACCACTTGCGCTTGGGCTAGGTCGCGACGGCGCTAGATTGGCTCGCGATCAGCTCGTTTTGAGACCCAGAATTGGTGAACGGCAAAAATACGCGGATCGGGAACCACGAGCCGTAACGGTCCGCCTTTTTCATCGATGGCGATTGCTTCGAAAGCAGGGGCATTTTCCAACCATGCCAAGTCGGCGATCTCGGCGGCAACCAATTCGTCGTTTGCCTTCCCGATACTTTCCCGGCTCGGCTTCCACGCCGGGTTTGCGTGCGGTCTGATCGGATCGACGAGGTATCCGTCGCGGTTCACCGCGGGGAACGTGGCGGACGAACGCTCGAAAGATCGATCGACCTTGCGCAAAAGGTTGATGAGCGCTCCATCTTCGTTCCATTGTGACTGTTGAAGTAGCTGCATTAATTAAACAATATGACGACGAAGCAGCTTGTCTACCTCAGCGCAATTGAAGCAAAAGCGCCGCTCGAACGCGGCCTTCTCTGGTATTCGATCCGCAGACCAATCGGTGCAAACGGTCTGAGAAGGCCCACCAATGTGGCGGAACAAATCATGATCATTTCTCATTGTGGTAATCATCAAGGGAGATTGAGCATGGGCGACCGGCACAACCCAAAAATCGAGACTCCGGCAAATGTCGAAAAGGACCCGGAAGATTGGATCAGCGGAGATGACCCAATGACTCCCGCACAAGCCTCGTATTTGAAAACTCTGGCCGAACAGGCCGACGACCCTGACGCCTATGCTGACGGCCTCAGCAAGGCGGAAGCTTCTAAACGCATTGATGCACTCCGGGAGAAGTTAGGCCTGTAGCGTCCGCTCGTGGCGTTTCGTATCCAGCGAGGGTCGAATTGGGAGAGTTTTGCTGCAGTTGTGACCCGCGCAATTAATTTTCTGAATTCAGCGATCGAGACCACGAACGCCGGATGGGAGCGGCTTTTAGGGTGCAGCAGCCCGGCATCCGCCTAAGCTCACCAAGACCTCGCCCGCCAGTCTAATCCTGCTGTCGAAACAGATCAGGACGTCCCGATCAGCGCGACGGTCAGCAGAGACACAAAAAGGACAAGGGCGATTGCAGCGCCCCAGAAGAGAACTTTTTCGGTGCCGCGTTGCTCTTCCTCGCGAGATATGTCTTTCGCCATGCATGCATCCTTTGCGAAGGTGGCGACTGAGCAACGTGCCGTGCCAAGCCTGGGTTCCCGGTAAACGCACTGTGAGAAAGCTCTCGGAATGAACCTCCAACCGGCGGTTGGTGGACGCATTGCAGCTGATGCATCTAAAATTCGCGTGATCCGCGCGCACTGGGCATGCCCGACCCCGAGCCCCCGCCCGGTGCAACAGCGCTTGATCGACCCCGCCGCATCAAACTGTGCGGCGGGCTTTTTCCTCAGGCGATGGAACACCGGCGCGCAAAGAAAGTTCTGCCCACGCAGCAAACTCTTTCCCTCATATTTTTGCTGCCAGATCGGATATCTCCGATCGGCCCGCGTCGCTCCTATCCTCCGGCGGCGCGGGCTTCGTCCTCGCTATCGGTCGAGTAGCCACAGAACAAACCGGAGAACGATGCTGATCAGAATCCCGGTGCCGATCGGAGCATAAAACGTGAAGTTCTCACGTTGGAGCTTGTCGCCGATCCTGGTCAACGGTCGCGGCATATGTGAGGCGGGAGCGCCATTCTTTTTATCGAGCCGGTGAAACATTTCTCATGGATCGCAGTTCTTGGATCCAGAGGAGTTGAATAAGGGCAACCTATTGCACGC